>CALDPI010000278.1 GCA_937912045.1 uncultured Clostridia bacterium | reverse complement strand
CGAAGCTTGCAAAAGAAGAGGAGTCCCCATCAGAATCGGCGTAAATTCAGGCTCAGTTGAAAAGGAGATACTCGCCAAATTCGGCGGTCCTACCCCTGAGGCTATGGCTGAAAGCGCTATGTATCATGTAAGACTCCTTGAAAAATATGACTTTGATGACATTGTTATTTCTATTAAATCCTCAAATGTTTCCAATATGATTGCCGCTTACGAGAAAGTAGCGGAGATGTGTAATTATCCTCTTCATCTCGGTGTTACTGAGGCGGGTACTCAGAGAATGGGCCTTATCAAGTCAAGTGTCGGTATCGGCTCGCTTCTGACGAGAGGTATCGGTGACACCATAAGAGTATCTCTCACTGCCGACCCCATACAGGAGATATATGCAGGCTTTGATATTTTAAAGTCAATCGGTCTTGAAAATTCATCACCGAGACTTGTTTCCTGTCCCACCTGCGGCAGAACAAAGATTGATTTAATAGGCCTTGCCAAGAGCGCGGAAGCGGCACTAGCCGATTATAAAAAGGATATCACCGTCGCAATTATGGGCTGTGTTGTAAACGGCCCCGGCGAAGCGCGTGAGGCAGATATCGGCGTTGCCGGTGGCGACGGCTGCGGAATTTTATTCAAAAAAGGCGAAATTGTGAAGAAAATAGCAGAGGACAGACTGCTTGAAGAATTGTTATACGAAATTAAGAAAGAATATGGGGAAGAGTAATGCAAAATAAGGAGTTTTTAACACTTTTCGGTGACTATATAGGGGCATCCGCGGCAAGTTTGCCGTCGGGTGAGGTTTTGCTTTGTGACCTTATAATAGAAAACCGCAGCTTAGTGTTAAAGGTCCATTTTAAAGGTTATGTAAACCTGGCGACAATCATAAACATAAAAACCAGCATAAAAAACGCGCTGGAGCTTAATAATATCGAACTGCTCGTAACCTATGAGCCGTCCTCGCTTTGTGCAGAGGCCCTCGCCGATATGACCGAGCTTATAAAGGCTAAAAACCCTGCATTTAACGGCTATTTCAACGGCGCTGAGTTCTCCCTTTCGGACACGGGTGTCACAATCGCACTCAAATACGGCGGCGTTGAAAGTGTTAATAAACTTCGTTTTGACGAAATGCTCCAAAACGTTATTAAACAGCACTTCGGCAGAGAGGTTGCCGTTACTGTGACGGGTGAAGAAAAAATGGACTCGGCAGAGCTGCCGCCACCTGTGGCACCTGTGGCGCATAAGCCCGGCGCCCCACAAAAAATGGCAGAGGAAAAACCAAAAAAGGTTTTCACGGGCAAGCCCTCGTGCGACCTGCCTGTCTATCTCGAAAGTGCCGAGCTTTTTTATGGCAGAAGTATTGATAATGATATTCTTCCGCTTTCGGAATACATACCGCTCGGAAGTCCGGAAGAGCGCAGAAAATTCGTCGGTTGGGGCAAGGTGTTTGATTTTGAGTCGCGCGCTGTCAATTCGCGCCGCGGACCGAGTCTGAGCGTTAAGTTCTGCTTCAGCGATAACACAAATTCGCTCAATGCGTCGCTGTTCATTGATGAAAAGCTGAAAAATCAGATTGCGCCGCTCAAGGATGGCGCATCTTTGCTCATAAACGGCAGCTATGAGTATGACCGTTGGTTAGGCGAGTTTGTTGTAAAGGTCACCGCCATGGCGACCCTGCAGACCTATGAAGAGAGCGATAACGCAGAGGAAAAGCGAATCGAACTGCACTGCCATACCAATATGTCCGCTAAGGACGCGGTGTGTAACGGCGGCGCAGTTGTAAACCGCGCATATAAGCTGGGCCACAGGGCTGTTGCCATTACCGACCACGGCGTTGTGCAGGCATATCCTGCTGCAGCGGCGGCGGTTAAGAAGATACGCAAAAGCGGCGGCGATTTCAAGGTAATTTATGGCGTAGAGGCGTATTTTGTCGACGATGAAAAGCACGATATCAGCAAGCTCGGCAGTAAGGAAATCGGCAAGCTCCGCAACCACCAGATTTTGCTGGTTAAAAACCTTACGGGTCTTAAAAATCTTTATAAGCTCGTGTCGGAGGCGCATTTAAACGACTTCCACGGAAAACCCTGCACCCTCAAAAGCAAGCTTGTAAAACACCGCGAGGGTCTGCTTGTCGGCAGCGCCTGTGAAGCGGGTGATTTGTATAGGGCAATCGTAAACGGCGCATCACACGAGGAGCTGATTAAGATTGCATCCTTTTACGATTATTTGTAAATTCAGCCGCTCGGCAATAACGAGTTTATGGTGCGTGCCTCGGGTGAGCCTGATAAGATTGATAAAAAGACAGGCGCGGTAATCAAAAATAGACTCCGCCACGTTAAAAGTCTTGACGTCATTCGTGATTTCAATCGAAAGGTTGTAGAGCTCGGCGACGAGCTCGGCATTCCCGTTGTTGCAACGGGCGACGTCCACTTCCTTAAAAAAGAGGACGCAATAATAAGAAAAATTCTTCTTGCAGGTCAGGGCTTTGAAGACTTTGACAGTCAGGCACCGCTTTACCTTAAAACCACCGAAGAAATGCTTGAGGATTTCTCATACTTCGGTGACAGGGCAAGGGAGTTTGTAATTGATAATCCCAACAAAATCTGTGATATGATTTCAGACGACGTAATCCCCGTGCCCGACGGAAACTATCCCCCCGTTATCGAGGGCTCGGACGAGGAGCTTGAACGCATCTGTTGGGAGCGCGCACACAGTATGTACGGCGATGATTTACCGGACATTGTTTCAAAGCGCCTTAAAAAAGAGCTCGACGGTATTATAAACAACGGCTATTCAATAATGTATATGTCGGCGCAGAAGCTTGTTAAATACAGCGAGGACCACGGTTATCTCGTTGGCTCGCGTGGCTCGGTCGGCTCCTCCTTTGCCGCCACGATGGCAGGCATATCAGAGGTTAATCCGCTCGCACCGCACTATTACTGCAAAAAGTGCCGATATAACGAATTCTTCACAGACGGCTCGGTCGGCTCGGGCTTTGACCTGCCCGAAAAGAATTGCCCCGTCTGCGGAGAGCCGCTCATGCGTGACGGACACGACATCCCGTTCGAAACCTTCCTCGGTTTCGACGGTGACAAGGTGCCCGATATCGACCTTAACTTCTCGGACGAGTTCCAGTCGGACGTTCAGAAATATACAGAACAACTCTTCGGACGAGAAAACGTGTTCAAGGCCGGCACAATATCTACAATAGCCGAAAAAACGGCGTTTGGCTTCGTAAAAGCGTATGCCGAGAAAAAGGATATAATCTTAAACGGAGCCGAGCTTAAGAGGCTCGCTTATATGGTGCGCGACTCGGAAATCAAGTCCACCACAGGACAGCACCCCGCGGGAATGGTAATCGTTCCGCGCGATAAGGAAATATACGATTTCTGTCCCATTCAGCACCCTGCAGACGACGTTTCGTCGGATATCATAACCACCCACTTTGACTTCCATTCCATTCACGATACAATCCTAAAGCTTGACGAGCTTGGCCACGTTGTGCCAACCACGTATAAGTATCTCGAGGAGTATTCGGGCATCTCGGTCAATGACGTTTCGATGAGTGACCCTGCCGTATATTCGCTCTTCACCTCGACAGAGGCGCTCGGCGTAACGGCTGAGGATATTTTCTCGCAAAACGGCACCTTCTGCATACCCGAGTTCGGAACCGATTTTGTCCGCGGAATGCTGCTCGACTGTAAGCCTAAAACCTTTGCAGACCTTTTGCAGATTTCGGGCCTCTCACACGGTACAGATGTTTGGCTCGGCAACGCGAAGGACCTCATTGATAACGGCACCTGCACAATTTCAGACGTTATCGGTACGCGTGACAACATTATGGTGTACCTTATATATAAGGGGCTTGATAATGCGCTCGCGTTTAAGATAACCGAAACGGTTAGAAAGGGTCTCGTCGCCAAGGGCGCCGTATCGGAGGAAAAGTGGAACGAAATGGCCGATGCCATGCGCGAGCACGACGTGCCCGAATGGTATATCCAGAGCTGCCGAAAGATAAAATATATGTTCCCCAAGGCGCACGCCGCCGCATACGTTATTTCGGCACTCCGTCTTGCGTGGTATAAGGTCCATAAACCGATAGAGTTTTATTGTGCCTTCTTCACGGCGCGTCCCGAAGATATAGAGGTCGAAACGGTTATGCGCGGAAAGGAAGCGGTGCGCAGCCGCATAAACAGCATTCGCGCAAAGGGCAAGGAGGCAACGCCAAAGGAAACCGACGTTTATAATAAGCTCCTTATTATAAATGAAATGCTCAGCCGAGGACTTGAGATTCTGCCCATTGATTTGCACAAATCGCACGCAACGCACTATCTGTTGGAGGACGGAAAAATGCGTCTGCCCTTCTGTGCGCTTTCGGGCGTCGGAGAAAAGGCGGCATATTCACTTTATGATGCCGCGAAAAATGGCGATTTCATATCAAAGGACGAATTCCAGATGGTCGCAGGCGTTTCCAAAACGGTCATACAGGCACTTTCGGATATCGGCGCGCTGGGAGATTTGCCCGATTCTAACCAAATGTCACTGTTTTAATGTGCTATTTGAACAAAATAAATAATAAAATTGAATAAGTTTTAGCAAAATATCTAAAAATCAGTCCTAAAGGTTGCAATTTTGTAATAATTCGGTATAATAATAGTAACACGAGGTTACAAACTTGTAATTTTTCAAAGGACTGATTTTTATTTTAAAACACCTGAATGCCGCTTGCGGCAGTATAAAGGACGTTACAAAAAATATAATATCGGCTTTCAAAACTTCAAGCGTACGCGTTAAGCTGGTCGTAGGCGTTGCGGCGGCAGTTCTGCTCACCACAACCGTTTGCGAGGCGGCAAATATCAAGTTCGCTTATAAGATTACTTATAATAACGAGGCCGTCGGCTTCGTTGCCAGCAAGGAGCAGCTTTCGGACGTTGAAACAGAAGTTTTGAACAGCATCAAGGCTGACGACGCAGAGAGCTATATGCGTGACGCAACCGCAACCCTTTCACTTACGGTCGGTAATAATATAGGTACAAGCAGTTCGGTTGCAACCAGCATACTGAAGGCCGACGTTCGTCTGTGCGGCGCCACCGCCGTAACGGTAGACGGCGAGGTTTTGTGTGCCGTGCAGAACAGCAGCAAAGAGGGAATAGAGGCCGCACTCAATAAGCGCCTTAATTCATATAACAACGGCGAGGGCTGCAAGGCAGAATTTTTGCAGGACGTTAAGGTTGAAGAGGGTTATTTCCCCCGTTCACTCATCACCACCCTTGCAAGTGCAGAGGAAAAGCTCGAAAAGGTCAGCGTTAAAACCGTAAGCACCGTTGCATACACAGAGGAAATTCCGTTTGAAACGGTAACCACCAAGAGCAGCGCATACCTCAGCGGATATAAAAAGGTTACGTCCAAGGGCGTTACAGGCAAAAAGGACGTAAAGGCTGTCGTTACGTTGGTGAACGGCGTTGAGACCGCACGCGACGTTATCGAAAGCGTCACAGTCTCCGAACCCGTTGCACAGAAGGTAACCGTAGGCACCGCAACCGCATCAAAGGTTTCGAGTGCAAACAAGGCTTCAAAGGCTATGTTCAAGTGGCCGCTCAAAAAGGTTGCCGGACAGGTTATCACATCATACTATGGCGACGGACGCAATCACCGCGCAATCGATATTGCATCGCCCAAGGGCACACCCATTCTTGCCGCACTCGGCGGAACGGTAAGCTTTGCTGGCTTTGCAAGGGATTATGGATATTACGTAATAATCGACCACGGCAACGGCTATCAGACGCTTTATTCACACGCCTGCCAGTTGAACGTGGAAAAGGGACAGGTTGTCACCACAGGTCAGACTATTGGTCTTGTTGGAAAAACGGGCCGCGCAACAGGAAATCACCTGCATTATGAGGTACGCATTAACGGTAACCGTATGGACCCGCTCAACTATACAAGCAGATAATAAAAACGGACTCGTTCGAGTCCGTTTTTTGCTTTATAAAGGGCTTAAAACTTGACATACCACAATATATGGTATATTATATAATAGAAGTATTACGCGAGGTAGGATATATGGCGAAAAAACCTGTATACGATAACGAAAGCATAAAAAAACTGGAGGGTCCTGACAGGGTCCGTAAAAGACCGGGAGTTATATTCGGCTCCGACGGTCTGGACGGCTGTCAGCACTCGGTTGTTGAAATAATCTCCAACTCGATAGACGAGGCACGCGAGGGTTACGGCAAAAAAATCATCATCACGCGCTATGCCGATAATTCTATAGAGGTAGAGGACTTTGGCCGCGGCGCCCCCGTTGACTTTAACCCAAAGGAAAACTGCTTCAACTGGGAGCTGCTTTATTGTGAGCTTTATGCCGGCGGCAAGTACGACACTAACGACGGCGGAAACTACGAATATTCCTTGGGACTCAACGGTCTCGGCCTTTGCTCAACACAGTATTCCTCGGAATATATGGACGTTGAAATTAAACGTGACGGATATAAATATACCCTCCACTTTGAAAAGGGCTATAATGTCGGCGGCCTCAAAAAAGAGGAATATACGGGTCGCATGACGGGCACCAAAACCCGCTGGAAGCCCGATTTGGACGTTTTCACCGATATTAATATTCCTGCAGAGTTTTATATCGACCTTATAAAGCGCCAGGCAATCGTAAACGATAATCTGCTTTTTGTCTTCAGAAACCAGGTCGGCAACAAGTTTGAAGAGCAGGAGTTTGTGTATAATAACGGCATCCGCGACTATGTTGAAGAGGTGGCAGGGGAGGACGCACTTTCCACCGTTCAGCTCTGGAAGGCCGAGCGCGAGGGTCGCGACCGCGCCGATATGAAGGATTATAAGGTTAAAATCAATGCCTGCGTTGCATTTTCGAACCGCAATCAGCTTAAGGAGTATTATCACAACTCCAGCTGGCTGGAATACGGCGGCTCGCCCGATAAGGCGGTAAGGAGCGCTTTCGTTTCACAGATTGACAGCTATATAAAGCAGACGGGTAAATATCAGAAGAACGAAAGCAAGGTTTCCTTTGCGGATATTGAAGAAAGCCTTATAATCGTCGTTTCTTCATTTTCCACACAAACGTCCTATGAAAACCAGACCAAAAAGTCAATCACCAACAAGTTTATATATGAAGCAATGGCAGAGTTTTTCCGCCGCCAGCTTGAGATTTATTTCATAGAAAACAAGGCAGAGGCGGACAAGATTGTCGACCAGGTGCTCATAAATAAGCGCAGCCGCGAGCGTAGCGAGCGCGAACGCCTCAATATAAAGAAAACCCTGCAGTCGTCAAACGATATGCTTAACCGCATTGAAAAATTTGTCGATTGTCGCAGTAAGGATAAGGAAGTAAGAGAACTCTTCATAGTGGAGGGTGACTCGGCATTGGGCTCGGTAAAGCTCGCCCGTAATGCAGAGTTCCAGGCCGTTATCCCCGTCAGAGGTAAAATTCTCAACTGCTTAAAGGCAGAGTATGAGCGCATCTTTAAAAGCGAGATTATTGTAAATCTTATAAAGGTTCTCGGCTGCGGTGTCGAGGTTAAGGCAAAATCCAATAAGGATTTGTCCACCTTTGATTTGGACGCACTGCGCTGGAACAAGGTCATAATCTGCACCGATGCCGACGAGGACGGCTTCCAGATTCGCACGCTGATTCTCACAATGATATACAGACTCATCCCCACGCTGATAGAGGTGGGAAAGGTCTTCATTGCGGAAACACCGCTTTATGAGATTACCACAAAGGACAAGACCTATTTCGCATATGATGAAAAGGAAAAGGCCGATATAATGACCAATATGGTGGGCGATACTAAGTGTACCGTTCAGCGTTCAAAGGGCCTTGGTGAAAACCAACCAGATATGATGAGTTTAACAACAATGAATCCTGAAACACGCCGTCTTATCAAGGTTGAACCTAATGATGTTGAAGAGTTGATTGCAGAGAAGTTTGAGCTTCTTTTAGGCGACAACCTGCAGGGTCGTAAGGATTATATCGCGCAGAACGGCGCCCAGTATCTTTGAGCCGTCAAGCGGAGGAATAGGAATAAGGTTAAACACAGCAAGCGAAACATTGATTACAAGAAAATTAAAGAGAAACAGAATCTGTGTTCCCTGAACTAAGAAGCAAAACATCTTTCATCTGCAAATACCTTTCTCTTGA
>CALDPI010000277.1 GCA_937912045.1 uncultured Clostridia bacterium | reverse complement strand
GAAGTCGATGATGCGGTACTTGCCGCCGAAGGGGACGGCGGGCTTTGCCATCTCCTGAGTCAGTACGTAAAGGCGGCTGCCCTGCAGACGCGAGCCGCTGTAATTTAAAATTGCGTTAAGCTCTGCGTGGCAGACAAACATATATTTTGTTTCAAGTGCCGAGCCGTTTCTCTCCCACGGGAAAACGTCGTCGTGACAGTGCTGTGGCATACCGTTATAGCCAACCGAGAGGATTTTGTTATCCTCGCTTACGATGCAGGCACCAACCTGCGTTGACGGGTCTTTACTGCGCTGTGCAGAAAAGATTGCGATGCCCATAAAATACTGGTCCCAGGAAATATAATCTTCGCGTTTCATATTAATCCCCTTTTATTCTTTATTAAACTGCCCGAAAAGCAGACCGATTAACGATATAAGCGGGAAAGCCGTTGCGATAAGTATGGCGGTTTTAAAGCCGCTGCCGCCTGCCACCATTCCAACAAGCCAAGGTCCCATTGAACAGCCCATATCCCCTGCCATTGCAAGCGTGCTGAACATTGCGTTGCCGCCTGTTTTAAAACATTCACTCGTGAGGGAATACACACCCGGCCAGAGCGCGCTGACGCCAAGGCCGCACATTGCACAGCCAAGCACCGATACAATGCCGTTAGATGACAGGGCCGCCACAAGATAACATACAACCGCCAAGGCGCTGCACGCTGCGAGGGTTTTGCGTGCGCCGAGCCTGTCTGCTATGTAGGGATAGGACACACGTCCCACACCCATGAAGAGCGCGAATGCACAGGGGCCGAGTATATCGCCCAGCATTTTGGGAAGTCCCAAGCCCTGCTCTGCAAAGGTGGATGCCCACTGTGACATTGCAAGCTCTGACGCGCCTGCGGCAAACATTAAAATTACGACAACTATAAAAAGCTTATTACTGAAAAGTGTTTTGAGCGGTACGCGTTCTTCCTCCGGTACGTCCTCCACAATCGGGACGCGCGCGAGCAAAAAGGTGTTTAAAAACGGAATTACCGCCCACATAAGCGAAATGTACGGCCAGGAGTCTGCACCTGCAAGCTTGATTATTACAGTGGTGACCAGAACAACAATTATCTGTCCCCAGCAGAAAAACGAATGCAAAAATGCCATATACCCTCTGCTGTTGGGTTGCGGAAGTCGGTCGATAATCGGGCTTATCATTACCTCAATCAGACCGCCGCCGACCGAGAAAACGATAACCGCAATGCATAGCGCCAAAAACGTGTTGCTCATAACTTTTGGTAGCAGTGCAAGAAGTATAAGGCCTATGCACGATAGAACGTTTGATGCCATTACCATTGCACGCGAGCCAACGCGCGAAAAAAGCTTTATGGACACAACGTCGGTGGCAAGCTGGGTTACGAAGTTAATAATAATTAAAAGGCTTAGCTCTTCATAGCTCACGCCGTATTTAGTATTGAACATTACGAAAAGCAGCGGCAAAAAATTGCACACCACTGCGCCCACTATGTATGAAATGTAGCAGGCAATTCTGGTTAAACGATAATTCATTTTGAGAGTTCCTTTATTATGCCTATCAGGTCAGCAGGTTTATGTATTATATACTTTGCACCGCAAGAGCGAAGCTCCTCTTCATCGCGGAAGCCCCAGGTTTCGCCCACGGGGGTTGCGCCGCTGTTTACACCCGTTTTTATATCTACACCCGAGTCCCCAAGAAAGATGCACTCGCGTGGTGAAACACCGAGTTTTTCCATAACCGAGTGCGTGAGCGCGGGGTCGGGCTTGTGCGGAAAGTCCTTTGTATGACCTGCAACTATATCAAACACGTCGCCAAACAGCTTTAATACCATATCCTTTGCGGCACCGTCGTCCTTATTTGTTACGACGGCGGTTTTAAGCCCCATTTTCTTAATTTTCGACAAAAGCTCTGCAATGCCGTCATAGGGGGCGGTTTTATCACAGCTGTGGTCGGCATAATAAGACATAAATTCAGCCTTGATTTTGGAAAGCATTTGCTCATTCTCAATCTTACCCGAGGCACGATATACGAGGTTGTCCATTCCGTTGCCGACGAACATTCTGTATTCTTCTGTGCTGTGGGTTGGAAAACCGTATTTTAAAAGTGCACGGTTAACGGCATCCTGCAAATCTAAAAGTGTGTTTGCAAGGGTACCGTCAAGGTCAAAAATTACTGCTTTTATCACGCATATCACCTCTATTGTAACTCTTTATATTATATAGTATATCGGCCCGCTATTCAAGAAAAATATACTTTTTTAAAAAAACACTTGCATTATGTGTGAGTTTCTGCTATTATATTATGGCTATCGAGATTTAAAGGAGGTGCAGACACATGGCAAAATGTGAAATCTGCAGCAAGGAAGTTGCATTTGGTATCAAGGTTTCTCACTCACACAGACGTACTAACAGAGTATGGAAACCCAACGTTAAGCGCGTTAAGGCTATCGTAAACGGCACACCGCGTCACATTAACGTTTGCACCCGTTGCCTTCGTTCAGGCAAGGTGGAAAGAGCTATCTAACAAAAGTTCGGCGGATTATTCCGCCGTTTTTGTTTTTTTACGGTAAAATTAAAAGTAGAGTACGCTCCGTACGTACTCTACTTTTTTTCTTTTATCCAGCTTGCGTCGGTTTCGGCACATTGCGGACGCGTCATAAGCACATTTAGAGCCTTTGTTACGTCGGCATCCTCATACATTACGGCATAGCACTGCTCGATTATCGGCATATTAACGCCATACACCGCGCAAAGCTTGTGTGCGGTTTTGGCGGCATAATACCCTTCGACCGTGCCGACCTGCTTTAGTGCATCCTTTACCGAAACGCCACTGCCGACAAGTCTGCCAAAGCGGCGATTACGGCTGTGCTCCGACATACAGGTAACTATAAGGTCGCCAACGCCCGTAAGTCCTGCAAAGGTGTTTTCCTTTGCGCCCATATAAACACCCAGACGCGCAATCTCTGTAAGTCCTCTTGTTATAAGTGCGGCGCGGGTGTTGTCACCAAGACCCATTCCGTCGCAAAAGCCCGAAGCGATTGCTATTACGTTTTTGAGCGCACCGCCAAGCTCAGCACCTGCGGTATCGTCGTTTGTATAGACGCGCAGCTTTGCATCTGAAAATACCCTTTGCACCGTTTCGCAGGCTTCGCGGCTTTTTGATGAGGAAACGAGCGAGGTTTCAATGCCTCTTGCAACCTCCTCCGCGTGTGAGGGGCCCGACAACACGACGACGTCGGTGCCTACAAGCTCGCTCTCTATTACCTGTGAAAGACGCAAAAGCGTATCATATTCTATTCCCTTTGCAACGCTGACAACTATTCCGAAATTTTGGAACGCTTTAAGTCTTGCGGCGGTTTCGCGCACGGCAAGTGACGGTGTTGCGATTATTGTAACGTCGGAGCCTTCGACTACCGACAGGTCGGTTGTTGCAAGAATTTCTGCAGGGATTTTAACACCGGGCAAAAGGCGCTTGCTCTCGCGGTTGGCACAGAGCTCGTCTATTTCATTCCCGAAAGGTGACCAGACGGCAACGTCATTGCCCGAGCGGCGTGCCGCAAGCGCGAGCGCAAGGCCCCAACCGCCTGCACCCAAAATTGTAACCTTAGCCATTCTTTTTATCTTCCTTTCGCGCTTTGAGCTTCTTTTCCTCTCCGCGTGACAGACGGACAATATTGTCCTTATGCTTTACAAAAACCAAGATACACATTAATACGGTCAGCACAATCTGCGGCCAGGCAAGCGCGGCATCGGTATGCCAGAGCGCAACGCCCACGCCAACCGTTACGGTTGCAATAAGCGAGCTGAGCGACACAATTTTTGAAATCAGCACACATAGTACGAACACAGAAAGTCCTGCTATTATGGCAAGCGGACAGCAAACCGCAAAGATTCCGACGCTGGTGGCAACGCCCTTGCCGCCCTTAAAGCCGAAGAAAAGAGGATACATATGGCCGAGCATACAAATAGCGCCGCAAAGGTATGCACCGTAAATGCAAAAGGCACTGTCGGCGCCAAACGCGTTTGCAAAAAAGAAATTTTTTGCGGCGTAGCAGACAACAAAACCCTTAAGCGCGTCACATACAAAGGTGAGAATACCCGGCAGAACACCAATCGCACGTATGACGTTTGTCATTCCCGCGCTGCCACTGCCGAAATCGCGCACGTCTCTATGTGCAAAGGCTTTTGAAAAAATTACTGCAAAGCTTATGCTTCCAACGGCATAACTGAATATAACCGCTGCCAATATCCATACTGCTGTCATAAAACTCTCCTTATTTATCGCCGCGCTCACGTATTACAAAGCGCACAGGTGTACCTTCAAGTCCAAAGGTTGAACGAATCTGATTTTCAAGATAACGCTGATATGAAAAGTGAAAAAGGTCTGCCCGATTGCAGAAGCAGACAAATGTGGGAGGACGCGTTGATGCCTGTGTCATATAGTATATCTTCAGGCGCTTTCCCTTGTCTGTCGGGGGCTGTACCCTTGCCGTTGCATCTGCCAAAACGTCGTTAAGCTTGCCTGTGGATATACGCATTGCGTTCTGGTCGTTTACGTATTTTATAAGCTCAAAAAGGCGCTCTACACGCTGACCCGTTTTTGCCGATATAAAAATTATGGGGGCATACGTCATAAACGAGAAATCGTTCATAAGCTTTTTGCGGTAGGCATCCATTGTGCTGCCGTCCTTTTCGACTATGTCCCATTTATTAACTGCAATTATACAGGCCTTGCCCTGCTCTATTGCGAGGCCTGCAACCTTTGAATCCTGCTCTGTAAAGCCGTCAACACCGTCAAGCATAATGACGCATACGTCGGCACGCTCTATCGCCATTTTGGCGCGGAGCACGCTGTATTTTTCAATCTGGTCTTCGACGCGGCTCTTTCTTCTGAGGCCTGCGGTGTCAATAAAATTAAATCTGCCGTATTTGTTTTCAACAACCGTATCAATCGCGTCACGCGTTGTGCCCGCAACCGAGGAAACAATTGAGCGCTCCTCGCCCGAGACGTTGTTAACAAGCGACGATTTACCTGCGTTTGGCTTGCCTATGACCGCGACGTTGATAAGGTCGGCCTCGTCGCCGTCCTCCTCTGCAGGCGGCAGATACTGAAATGCGGCATCAAGCAAATCACCCGTGCCGTGACCGTGAACCGCCGACACAGGCACAGGCTCGCCCAGGCCCAGATTATAAAACTCATAAAACTCGGGCGGGACGGCACCGATTCCGTCGCACTTATTCACGCACAGCACAACCGGTTTTCCGCTTCTGCGGAGCATTGCGGCAACCTCATTATCGGCGGCGGTGACACCGCTTTCCAGGTTGGTTACAAAGATTATAACGTTGGCCGTTTCAATCGCCAGGTTGGCCTGGTCGCGCATTTTTGAAAGAATTATATCATCTGTTTTCGGCTCTATACCGCCCGTATCAATCAGCATTACCGTGCGGCCCTGCCATTCTGCATCGGCATAGATTCTGTCACGTGTTACACCCGGTGTATCGTCCACAATAGCAACACGCTTGCCGACCAATTTATTAAAAAGGGTGGATTTTCCGACATTCGGGCAGCCCACAACTGCAATAATCGGCTTTGCCATTTTATTCTCCTAAGCTTTTTATAAATTCATAACCGTCTGCGCTTACAATTTTAACCTCGACCGACAGCTCTTTTGCTACGTCTTCCGGTGTGACGTCATCCAAAAACATATCGTTCTCGTGGCGAAGCATAACGTCGGGTATAAGCAGTGTTTTTCCCAACTCCTTACCCTTTAGCTGATTTATAATATCGCCACCCGTTATGAGTCCTGCGACGGTTATATCGTGGCCGAAAAAGTCATTTTTAATTTCGTACACTCTGCAATTAAGATTATGCCATTTATTTACAGCGGTGTCAACAATATTCCGAATAAGCGGATATGCCGAAACACCTGTTACGACGGTTACATCCTTAGGCACCAAAGGCCCCTCTAATTCGTCGATGGCGGCGACGCTGTCTTCCAACATAAGCCGCCACATTCCAACGCCGTTTTCGAGCTGAGAAAAGTCGCCGTAATATTCCGCCGTGGGTATGGGACGGTCGGCAATTAAAAAGAATTCGTCCGCGGCGCAGACATTTCTATGTCCCTTAAACTCGTTCATTATATCAATGACCGCACCGGCAGTTTCCTTTGTGAACTTTTTAAGCTCCGCAAGGCCCGCTCTGTGCTTTGTAAGTCCGACGGGAACGGCCGCGATGCTTTCCACACCGTCAAGCGAGGTCAAATCCTTAAGGCTTCTGCGAAGCTCCTCCCCGTCGTTTATGCCCGGGCAGAGCACAAGCTGACAGTTAAGACGGATGCCTGCATCCGAAAAGCGTTTCATAATGGACAGCACCTGGCCCGCGTTTTCGTTTCGCATCATTTTAACGCGCAACAAAGGGTTGGTGGTGTGGACCGAGATGTTTATGGGGCTTATGTGCATTTTTATAATGCGCTCCACCTCATGCTCGGTTATATTGGTCAGAGTGATATAGTTGCCGAAAAGGAAAGAAAGACGCGAGTCATCATCCTTAAAATAAAGGCTTTTGCGCATCCCCTTTGGCAGCTGGTCTATAAAACAGAATATACAGCGGTTTTTGCAGGCACGCTGTTTGTCGATAAGGTAGGTATCAAACTCAAACCCGAGCTCGTCCTCCTCCCTTTTTTTGACCGTTTTTGTGCGCGTTTTTCCCTTTTTGTCAATATAACAAACGGTTATTTTGCTGTCGTTCTGGTAAAAGCGGTAATCCAGCACGTCCATAATTTCGTTGCCGCCGAGCGAGAGCAGCAAATCGCCCTCTCTTGCGCCTGATTTATATGCGGCGCTTCCCTTTATAACCGATTTTATAACAACTGACAAGGTCCTCACCCCCGTAATCCATACTAAAAAAACAGGGAAGGATTGCTCCTTCCCCTACTCAAATCCCCGAAAATTATTCTTCGACCTGAACTACCTGACGGTCACCGTAGTAACCGCAAGCCTTGCAAAGTCTGTGCGGTCTTGTATACTCACCGCAACGAGCACACTTTACAAGAGTCGGAGCCTCAATCTTCCATACGTTTGAACGTCTCTTATCTCTTCTTGCTTTAGAAGTCTTTCTCTTCGGTACTGCCATTTTATACCCTCCTTAGATATGGATGAAATCAATCATTTAATAATTGTGCCAGAACCTCAAGCCGTGGGTCAACCTGACTCTTAGCGCAGTTGCACGCCGACACATTAAGGTCTTTTCCGCAATGCTCGCATATGCCTTTGCAGTTTTCAGAGCATAGGTGCTTCATTGGTAATGAAAGCACGATTTCTGTCACGCAAAGCTCACTTACGTCGAGCTGGAGGTCAGGTACCTCAATAATCTCATCATCGGTTCTGTCTGCAAGCTGTGATACAAGCACGCGTTTAATCGTGATGCCGTGGTTTTTGGTCGTCTGTTTTCCGCAACGGTCACACGGGGCTGAAAACTCCACCTCGCACAAAATGTCGACGGTGACGATGCCCGCACGGTTATAAACGCTGCCGCTTACGGCAACAGGCTTTTGTATCGGGCAGATGCCTGAAAAATCCATGCTGCTCATATCAAGCTCAAAATTTACGGGAAGGGTTGCGCCTTCTGAAATAAATACCGATTTTAAATCAAGAATCACATTCCCACCCCATTTGTCACACCGAATATTATATATGCGCAGTGGGAATTTGTCAAGGCTTTTATTTTACGTAGCGCAAAAAATTAGGGGGCGCTATACGCACCCCCCTGCTTTATGCTGTTAGATTTTTTCCGCAACATCGAAAATTCTTGCGGGAAGTTCACTTTCATCACAGGAAATTGTGAAGATGAACTCTGCATCTGTCTTGGCAGAAAGCTCCTTTACTCTGGCAAGGAAATCTGCAAGCTCTTCATAATCACGTGTGCCGATACGAAGGGTTGCATCACCGAATACGTGTGTAACGTCGTGGTTGCCTGCGCAAATTCCGCTGAGGAGAGCATAATACTCGCCGTAGCCTGCTATACTGTAATTCTTTACATCTATAAGACGAACCTTGTGGCTGATGCTGAACGTAAGGGTATCGCCCAATTCAACACAAACAACACTGCCGTTTGAGGAAGCCGCGGTGTTATTTACCATGTCGATAAGCTTTTTGGTTTTGCCTGTTCCTTTGTTTCCGATGATAAGTTTTATCATACTGTCCACTCCTTTTTATTTAAAACCGCAAAAGCGGTAAATTTACTTTTGAAGACGTGCTTCAAGTGCTGCTTTTTCAGCCTCGTATCCGGGCTTGCCCAAAAGCGCAAACATATTTTTCTTATAGGCCTCTACTCCGGGCTGGTCAAACGGGTTTACACCCAGCATATAGCCCGAAATGGCGCAGGCCTTTTCAAAGAAGTATATAAGTCTGCCGAGGTTTTCCTCGTCTGCCTTATCCATATTGATTACAAGGTTGGGAACGCCGCCGTCGGTATGGGCAAGTATTGTTCCCTCAAACGCCTTTTCATTTACGAACGACATCGTCTTGCCTGCAAGGAAGTTGAGTCCGTCGCCGTTGTCGGCATCCTCTTTAATGGTTACGTCGCTTCCGCAATCGTCTATTGTAACAACCGTTTCAAACAGAACACGCTGTCCGTCCTGAATGTACTGCCCCATAGAGTGCAGGTCGGTTGAGAATATGACTGATGCAGGGAAAAGACCCTTATTATCCTTGCCCTCACTCTCGCCGTAGAGTTGTTTAAACCATTCGGCCATCATTGTAAAGCGTGGCTCGTAGCTGGCAAGCAGCTCTATAACCTTACCCTTGCGGTAAAGTGCGTTGCGAAGTGCGGCATAACGGTAACAGTCATTGCTGTTTATATCCGGCACCATATACTCTTCACGTGCGGCTGCGGCGCCTGCCATAAGCTTATCAATATCCGCGCCCGAAACGGCAATCGGCAAAAGGCCGACCGCGGTGAGCACCGAGAA
>CALDPI010000276.1 GCA_937912045.1 uncultured Clostridia bacterium | reverse complement strand
GGTGATTATATGAGTATAATTATAGTAACACTATCGGTAGTAATTGTATGTTGTTTATTTAACTATAATTTAACACCAGTAGATAAAAATGATACTACAAAAATAGAAGTTGTGATACCTAGTGGTTCATCTGTTAAGTCAATTGGTGGTATCTTAGAGGAAAAAGGAGTAATAACAAAATGAAAATTAACATTGTAATGGTAGAACCCGAAATCCCGCAAAACACAGGCAATGTGGCACGCACCTGTGCCGCAACGGGCGCAAGGCTGCACCTTGTCGGACCCATGGGCTTTAAAATTGACGACAAAAAGCTAAAACGCGCAGGCCTTGACTATTGGAAATATCTGGATATTACCTATTACGACAGCATAGAAGAATTTTTTAAAAAGAACAGCGGGCAGTTTTTCTATTTCACCACCAAGGCGCGCAAGGTCTATTCAGAAGTGGCCTATCCGGACAACTGTTATCTGCTTTTCGGAAAGGAAACCAAGGGCCTGCCCGAAGAGCTTTTGCTTAAAAACAAAGAAAACTGCGTCCGTCTGCCAATGATAGGGCAGGCGCGCAGTCTTAACCTTTCAAACACCGTTGCCGTCGCAACGTATGAGGTGTTAAGACAGTGGAATTTTCCACAGCTTCAGAATTTCGGTAATTTACACAATTATAATTGGGAAGAATAATTCTAATATTATATATATTAAGAGTTGCAAAATTTTCAAAATGTGGTAAAATAATTTGTGGTATTTTTAACAATCTTTAAAAGGAGTTGTTTTAGAAATGACAGCATTAAACAAAAAGACAGTTGACGACATTAACGTAAAGGGCAAAAAGGTCCTCGTCCGTTGTGACTTTAACGTTCCGCTTAAAAACGGCGTAATCACCGACGAAAACCGTATTGTTGCCGCTCTCCCCACCATCAAAAAGCTCATAGCAGACGGTGGACAGGTTATTCTCTGCTCGCACCTTGGCAAGCCGAAGGGCGAACCCAAGCCTGAGCTCAGCTTGGCACCTGTTGCAAAGCGTTTGTCAGAGCTTCTCGGCAAAGAGGTTACCTTCGCACCCGACGCAAACGTTGTTGGTGAGAACGCAAAGGCTGCCATCGAGAAAATGGCAGACGGCGATGTTGTTTTACTTGAAAATACACGCTACCGTGCAGAAGAAACCAAAAATGGCGAAGCCTTCAGCAAGGAACTCGGCGAGCTCGCTGATATCTTTGTTAACGATGCTTTCGGCACCGCACACAGAGCACACTGCTCAACCGTTGGTGTAACAGAATACGTTGAAGAGTCTGTTGCAGGCTACCTCATCGGTAAAGAGCTTCAGTATCTCGGAAACGCTGTTGATGCACCTGCACGTCCCTTCGTTTGCATTCTCGGCGGCGCAAAGGTTGACAGCAAGCTCCCCGTTATTGAAAACCTGCTCCAGAAGGCAGACACACTTATAATCGGCGGCGGAATGTCCTATACCTTCCTCGCAGCAAAGGGCTACGGCGTTGGCACCTCGCTCATCGACGAGACCAAGATTGACTACTGCCGCGATATGCTCAAAAAGGCAGAAGAAAAGGGCGTTAAAATCCTTCTCCCCATCGACTGCACAATCACAAAGGATTTCCCCGACCCGATTGATGCACCCGTTGACGTAACCGTTGTTGACGCTGACAGCATCCCTGCTGATTATATGAGCCTTGACATCGGCACCAAGACAGCAGAGCTCTATGCAAACGAGGTTAAGTCTGCTAAGACTGTTGTTTGGAACGGACCTATGGGCGTTTTTGAAAACCCGATTCTTGCCGCAGGCACAATTGCCGTTGCCAAGAGCCTTGCCGAGACCGATGCTGTTACGGTAATCGGCGGTGGTGACTCTGCAGCCGCAGTTAATACACTCGGCTTTGGCGATAAGATGACACACATCTCGACAGGCGGCGGCGCTTCTCTCGAATTCCTCGAGGGTAAGGACCTTCCCGGCATTGTCGCACTTAACGATAAATAATCGGAGGAAATAATAATGAACAAAGCAACAAGAAAGGCTGTTATAGCGGGCAACTGGAAAATGAACAAAACCCCCGCAGAAACCACAGCACTCATAAACGAAATGAAGCCCCTCGTAGCAGGCGCAGATTGTGACGTTGTACTCTGCGTTCCTTATGTTGACATTGCCGCCGCAGTAGAGGCAGCAAAGGGCTCTAACATTCAAATCGGTGCCGAGAACGTTCACTTCAAGGCATCGGGCGCCTACACAGGCGAGGTTTCGGCAGAAATGCTCACAGAGTGCGGCGTAAAATACGTTGTAATCGGCCACAGCGAAAGACGTCAGTACTTTGGCGAAACCGACCA
>CALDPI010000275.1 GCA_937912045.1 uncultured Clostridia bacterium | reverse complement strand
TTGCCTGACGCTGTGCGTCGGTGAAGTACGCAGGAACGGTGATAACAGCCTCTGTAACGGTGGTGCCGAGATAAGCCTCAGCATCGTTTTTAAGCTTCTGCAGAGTAATGGCAGAAATTTCCTGAGGTGTATAGTCCTTTCCGTCAATGTTAACGGTGTAAGAGGTTCCCATTTCGCGCTTGATAGAGCTGATTGTGCGGTCAGGGTTTGTGATAGCCTGGCGCTTTGCAATCTGTCCTACCATACGCTCGCCCGTTTTAGAAAAAGCAACAACAGACGGTGTAGTTCTTGCACCCTCAGCGTTAGCAATAACAACGGCCTCGCCGCCCTCCATAACAGCAACGCAGGAGTTAGTAGTTCCTAAGTCAATTCCAATAATTTTTCCCATAATAATTACCTCCGTATATGAGTTTTTTAATAATGTATATTAGTTAGCCACCTTGACCATAGCAGCACGGATAACCGTGTCGCCAATGCGGTAACCCTTTTGAAAAACCTCAGTAATGGTGTTTTCGCCGACCTCTTCGTCCTCCACGTGCATAACCGCCTCGTGCAGCGTCGGGTCAAACGTGTCGCCAACGGCGCCAATTTCAGTTATTCCCAAATTGTTCACAACCTCTTTGAGCTGCTTAACTATCAACTCAACACCCTTGGCGTAATCAGCACTCTGCGGGTCGCAGGCTTCGGCGCGGTCAACGTTGTCAAATACAGGCAAAAAGGATTTTAATATGTTCGCCTTTGTGTATTCAACGGTCATAACACGCTCGCGCTCGGTGCGCTTTTTAAAGTTGTCAAACTCGGCCGCGGTGCGAAGAAGTAAATCCTTCTGCTGCTTGAGCTCTTCTTCTAAAGCGGCTGTTTTAGAAACCTTTTTTTCTTCGGTCTGTTTTTCCGTGGTCTTTTCGTTCTTCTTGGCCATTTAAGTTCCTCCCATCAATGTAGCGTTTCACCGATAACCTCGCTCATCTTTTCTGCAAAATATTCAAGACTCGGGATTAGTCGGTCATACGACATTCGCGTCGGTCCGATAACACCAATCTGACCCAGCGTGTGTCCCTCAGTCCCGTATTTTGCCAAAACAATGGTAGCAGGCTTCAGTTCATTTATATCAGTGTCGTTTCCAAACAGTACGCCAACAGGGGAATCAACACTTGAAAGCAGTGAAAGCATAAGCTCCTTTTGCGATAAAAGCTCCATCAGTCGCAAAACCTCACCGTCGTGGCTTATGCAGCGGAAAAGCTTGGACTCGCCGCGGAGCATAATTTTAGAGCTCTTGGCATCCTCAATAAGCTCGAAAAGGGGAGCAATGAACGATAAAACCGAAATATCATCAGCAAAGGTAATGATTTGCTGTAAATATGTCTTGGTCAGTGCCGAAAGTTGCCTGTCAACAATATATCGGTCGCAAATGCGCTGCATTTCTTGGGTAAGTGCAGGGCTTGCCTCGACGTCACAGCGGAGAGAGCAGCTCTTCATAACGCCGTTTTCGGTCATAAGTACAATCAAAACAGAGCGCCGTCCCATCGGGATAAAGGCAATACGCTTGACCTTGTCATCCAAATCCGCTCTGCGCGAGGTTATAACAGTAAGCCCCGTAAGCTCGGATAAAATCTGGCTGGCCTTGAGCGCAATGTCGTCAACCCCGCCCGAAATGTTCGAAAGCATAGAATCAATAATCAGCTTCATATCACCCGAAAGTGCGTCACGCTTCATAAGGTTGTCAATATAAAGCTTATAGGCCAGAACGGTGGGCACGCGTCCTGCCGAGGTGTGCGGCTGCTCAAGATAACCAAGCTCGCACAAATCGCTCATCTCGTTTCGGAGAGTGGCAGAGGAGAGGGTGAAATCAAGCATGTCACAAAGCGCCTTTGAACCAATCGGCTCGCCGTGCTGAGTGTACGCGCTGATAATCGCGGAAAGTATTGCGCGCTTGCGTTCGTTAAGCTCCAAGCAAATCACCCCTCGTCACTGATTAGCACTCAAACTCCCCGAGTGCTAATTATACTTTACCACTACCATAACAATATGTCAAGACTTTTTTAAAATTTTATTTGACTTTCTTTGACCTTTGTGTTTTTAACTACAAAAAACGTGTTTTCCAATAGTAGTGATAACGGGTCGACTGCGTATCCATTTGTTCGTCGCGGTTACGGGGTTATAGTAATAAATTGCGTTGCCGCTCGGGTCCATACCGTTGAGAGCATCGCGCGCCGCACTGTAGCAGGAGTCGGCAACAGGCTCGTAAAACTGCCCGTCGTAAAGGCAGGAAAAGGCCCCGGCCTGATAAACAACACCGCTGATGCTGCCGGGGAAGGAGGGATGCGCCACGCGGTTGAGCACAACTGCACCCACCGCCACCTGACCAATGTAAGGTTCACCTCGTGCCTCAGCGGAAATAAGTCGCGCAAGCAACTCATAATCGGCAGAGGAATATCCGTTTCCTGTCGTCGTGGTGGAGCTTGAATTAATTC
>CALDPI010000274.1 GCA_937912045.1 uncultured Clostridia bacterium | reverse complement strand
AGCTGTGCCCCCGTCATCTCTCTTGAACCCTTTCCTGTCCAATAAACACGCTGAGGTCCTTTAGTTTCCATAAGACCTGTGTTATGTTCATAAACGTGAACATGGCAGTCAATAAACTCGGGCGGAAGGAAATCCTTAAGCTCGGTTTCATAGACGTGATTATCGTAGTCGTTATTTTTCTGTGATACTAATTCCATTTCGGTACCTCCGTTAAAATTAAAATGTATAATAAGTATAACATTATTTTAAGGGCGTGTCGATATAAAATATCTATAATTACATCGAAAAAAGTTAGATTTTAGGACCCGGATAAAATCCGAGTCCTGAAAAAATGCTATATTTCAAAATATTCAAAGCCGAGAACACCTGCAAAGGTTTCTGCTGTTTTTCTCGCATCGCCGTACATAAGCGAAAGGTGGTGCGGTCCGCCCAGCTTTGTGTAATCGCAAAGGAAGTCTGCAACCGACTTCTGCGGTGCAAACCAGCCCTTTATCTGATTTTTGTTAAGCTTCGGACACTCGGGCACCTTCATCTCCACGAGCGACGTAACAATTCTGAATTTGTCGTCGGCAATCGGAACAAGGCTTATAAGTGTTGCGGTGCCGGCCTTATAGGTCGCGTGGATTTTTACGGTATCAATATCCGAATACTTCATCGGTGTCGGGGACACTGTGGGCTTAGCGTGTGCAAGAGAGGTATTCATCTCGCCCATATGGCTGATAAAAATCATATTATTCTTCCAATCGGGGCAGAACATTTCGATAAATGATGCCTCGTCGCTTACGCTCATAAGTGCGCCGACAAGTGCAGCATTGAGCGTATCACCCTCGCCTGCGTAGCCAATGCCGCGCTCCATTGCCCTGTTTGCCTCTGAAAAGGGCATTCCGCCAATGCCAAAGGCCTTATCGACCTTTAGGAAGTTGGCAGTAAAGGCTGTGAGTTTGTTTTCCTCAAGCCAGCGTCTTATAACAAGGCTTCCCCTTGCGGTTGTCCTGTGCTGCTTCTCCGTGAGTGCCTCATCAATATTATACCTTGCACGGTCACGCTCGACAAGAGCGGTGACCTCATCCTCGGTAATTTTGGCGTCGATTTCCTTAACCTTTTCAGGTGTCAGCACGGTGGTTTCAATTCCGAGAGCTTTATATGCAGCATCGGATATTATGAAGTCGCCCATACCGGCAAAGGAGCCGCCAATCGAGCCGACCCTTGCGCTCTTAAAGCTGTTTGCTGCGGCAATGCCCTTAACGCGTGCCACAGTCCTATCAATAACGTCGCTTTCCTTATAGTGTCCTGCCTCGATAAAGAACTGTTTTTTGTTTCTTACAAGCAGGTTGCACATATCCTGAACGCCGTGAATTCCGTGGTTATAAGAAATTACTGCGGCGTCATCATCGGTTGTGAAGGCATAGGTCGGGGTGGTGTCAAGAATCACAATGGGCAAAGAGGTGTTTTTAAGCACCTTTTCCGACTGGAGTGACGGAGAATAAGCAAGGTGAAGAGTGACAATGCTGTCAACCTTTTCCTTTTCGAACATTGCAACGGTCGCCGCAAACTCGTCTTCAAGTCGGCAGATATCGGCACTTACAAGCAGAACGTCTTCCCTGCTTTTCAAAATGGTTTTTATCTCCTCTGTAAAGGAATTTACGCGCTCGCGCATACCCGGTGCGCCGTCGTCATAAAGCTTTACGTAAAGCGGAAGAAAACCGATTTTTACCTTGCCCATATTACTCTCCTATAATCATAACCTGAACGGTACGTGTTCTGCCGCGTGTCTGGTCGAAGTCAATGAAATGAATTCTGCCAAACTCGCCCAAATCGGCAACACCGTCATCAATTACTACCGTAACGTTTCTGCCGATTATGGAAGAACGCAGGTGTGCATCGGTATTGTGACAGCCAAAGTTATCCTCGCCGTGCTCCTCTGCAAATTCGAGCGCCTTAGGGCCCGGATGCATATACATTCCCTCGTATCTGCAGGTGGGAATCCACTCCTCAAACACGTTGACCAAATCCTGCTGCAGTGTTTCAAGGCCTGTCATAGACATATCAAAGGCGCACTCCTGTGTGATGACAGAGCAGGTTGTGTGGTGAGAATATACCACAACGATACCGTCCTTAACACCCGACTCCTTAACGATTGCCTTAACCTCGTCTGTGATGTCGTGGAAGCTGACGGCGCGATGTCTTGATTCAAGTTTTAATGCCTTTTTATAAACCATTTGTTATAACCTCTTTATTTCTGTTTTTTCAAATCGTCTGCTGCGCGGCGCGTTGCTGCAATCATCTCGTCAATCATTGCAAGCGGGTCTTCGGCATTCATAATGCCCGAAGCGGCACCTGCTGCCTCGCTTCCCGCCATTATGAAATCGTAAACCTCTTGACCACAGGTAATTCCTGCCGCCTGTTCTACCATAATATTGGGGTCTATTTCCTTTATTACGCGAATAGAATCCTTAACGTAAGACATTGGACTTGAGCCTTTGCCGCCGCCAATTATCTCTGAAGGTTCGGGATTGATAATGTCAGGATGCAACTGGGCTATAGCCTTAGCCTCGTCAAGCGTATCCGCACAGGCAAATACATAAAAATCCAACTCTTTAGCGCGGTCAATGGTGGCCTTGATTTGCGGTAAGCTCATAGGCTTTTCGCAGTGGTTTACCATTACGCCTACCGCGCCTGCCGCTTTCAGTCCCTCGGGCAAAATATCTGCACAGCCTCTGCCCGGATACAAAGTATCCATATATGTAGAAAACACAAACAAATTCTTTGTATTCTCTGCCACTCTGCGAACCTCTATAGGTGGACATATAAACAGAACGTCTATATCGTACTTTTCTGCCGCCTTATCTGCAGCAAGCGCATACTCAAGCAGCTTATCGCCATATACGTAATTCTTTGTTCCAACTTCAAAATAAGGTGTTCTTATCTTTCTTCTCATAGGATTATTCCTTATCTCTTCTGCTGAAGGTCGTAATGAACGTCGTATGCCTTTTCTTCCTCGAGGAACTTGTGCTTGGTATCAACAACCTCGCCGTTGTTCCACTTTCTGTCGCCTACGTCCTCGGTGGTGCCCATAACGGTGATGTTAACCTGTCTGCGACGTGCAAGAACGTGGTCCCAGTCGATGAAGTAAACGTGTGCAAACTTACCGCCGTCAACAACGCCGTCCTTGATGGTCATTGTTTCGCTTCTGCCGAAGAAGCAGCTGCGGAGATGTCCGTCGGTGTTCATGCTTGAATAGTCGCCGGGCTCGTTAACGTATCTGCCGTACTGTGCATGAATCGGGCCGGGGTGACGATACTGATGCTCCTCTGCGAAGTCGGGAATCATCTTTCTCATAATATCGAGAAGGTCATGCTGTAAAAACTCCAAATCGAAAGAGTCAATATCGTGTGAGCATTCCTGAACCATTACAGAGCAGGTGGTGTGGTGAGAAACGATGCTGACAGTACCGTTCTTAATGCCGGATGCCTCAACGATTTCGTTAACCTCCTTTGAGATGTCGTGGAAGGTGGGTATCCAACCTCTCGACTGAAGCTCTACTTCCTTTTGAAAAATTTTAAATTCCATTTTTGTTACCTCCAAAAAATTATTTACTTATTTATTCTCTCGCCTACCGCACCGCCGGGGTGAATAAGCGCGAATTGCTCATTTTTATAGCCTGTTTCCTCTATGAGCGCCGTCTGAAGTGCGTGGAAAATCATGCAAAGGGCGGTAGATGATGTTGTGCCCTGTGAATTGTATTTGTCGGTTTCGCGGTTAACATGCTGCTTAAGCACGACATCGGCAGCCTTCGCCATAACCGACTCCTCGTTCTCTGTTACAGCAATTATGTAAACGCCCTTTGCCTTGCATATATCAAGCATCGGCAAAAGCTCCTTCGTTTTGCCGCCGCGCGATGCAAACACGCAAACGTCACCCTTTTGCAAAAAGCCCATTCCGCCGTGGATTGCCTCCGCAGGAGAAATAAACTTTGCAGGTTGCTCAATACAGCACATAAGGTGTGCGAAATGCTGGCAGATAATTCCGCTGTGGCCACAGCCTGCGGCACCGATGCGCTCTGCATTTTTAAGCAGCTCAACCGCTTTTCCGAAAGCAGCCTCGTCAAAAAAATCGAGCATTTCTGCGATGCATTCGCTCTCGACTCTATATGCGGCCTTAGCCATTTCTAATGCTTCCTTTTTCATTATTAAACACCCTTAAAAATCAAGAATTGTTTTATCACCGTAAACCGACTTCCAATCCTTATCAAAGCCGGCAATAGCAACGTCGGTCATGGGATGTCCGATTATCATCTTCATAGCCTCCGCCGAAACGGTTGCAGCGTGACAGCCTGCTACCGCGCATTTATGTATCTGCTCTGCACTTTTGAAGCTTGCGGCAAGCACCTTGGTTTCAAGCTTGAAATGCTCAAATTGTTCTACAATCTCTGCAACAACGTTTATACCATCGCCCAGGATATTATCGAGGCGGTTAACGTACGGTGCGACAAAATCCGCCCCCGCCCTTGCGGCAACCAAGGCCTGTGCAGGTGTGAAAATTGTAGTTACCAATACACCTATGCCGAGCTTTTTAAGTATTTTGGTTGCCTTAAGGCCCTCTTCACTAATCGGGATTTTAAGGTAAAAGTTTTCACCGAGTCTTGCGCGAAGCACCTTTGCTTCCTCAACAATTTCGTCTGCCTTCTTTTGAACCGTCTGAACAAACAAGGCCTTTTCAGGACCTATGATGCTGCGTATATCTTCAAGGAGCTTCCAAAAATCCTCTTTTTCCTTTGCGATGATTGAGGGATTTGTTGTAACGCCCCAAAGCGGATAAAATTCGTTACAGTGTTTAATTGCCTCTCTGTCTGCTGTGTCTAAAATGTAAAGCATGCTGATTTCCTTTCTTTATGGATATATTACTGATAGCATAATGCGCCATTATTCAAACTAAGTATAAGTTCTTATTCTCCCGTTGTCAAGGCATTTTTCAGCATCTTTTTCCCATTTTTCACTTTGTTTTTCTTTTGTCCGTTATATAGTCTAAAAAACACTGTCAAATCCACTGAATATAAGGAAAAATGAGAAACCGACAGGCATTTTGATTCCCGTCGGTTTTTAATAAAAAATATGGACTTTTTTACGATTGGTTTGCACTTTAATGCGATATGATTTTTTCAAAAAGCATAAATATGAATGGAATTGTAAGAGCCGAAAGCACGTGCGATATAAGCGCCATTCCTGCCGCAAGAGAGGTATCCTTTCCGTAGGCACCGGGGATTACGACGGTGTTAAGTCCGAGCGGCATAGCAAGCGAACAGAGTATGCAAAGCTTCATATCATAAGAAATCGGCAAAAGCGTTAAAATACCAATCGCTATGAGCGGTATAACGATAAGCCTCAAAAACGTTGCAACGTATATTCCAACGTTTCTAAAGACTTTTCCAAGGTCAATTTTCGCAATCGTCATACCCGTGAGCAGCATTGCAACGGGCGACATACAATCGCCAAGCGTGGCGACTGCGGTTTTCGCAAAGGGCGGAAGCGGAACTTTTGCAAGTCCGATTATTATGCCAATTATAACCGCCACAAACATTGGGTTTATGAGTGGACGCAGGCGCTCTTTTAGCGTTGTCGCGTTCTCTGCAGGGATTAAAAGCGTGGGAACCGCCCAGGCGTATATAAACATCTGATAAGGTGTGGTGAGCACAAGATATTGCATAAATGTTTCGGGGAAAAGTGCCGAAACAACAGCATTACCCATAAAGC
Organism: uncultured Clostridia bacterium; assembly: GCA_937912045.1. Classification (GTDB taxonomy): domain Bacteria; phylum Bacillota; class Clostridia; order Oscillospirales; family Acutalibacteraceae; genus SIG589. The sequence continues at coordinate 41 of CALDPI010000274.1, read as the reverse complement.
CGAAGTTGGCAAATGCAAAGCCGTAGGTATAAATCTTGCGC
>CALDPI010000273.1 GCA_937912045.1 uncultured Clostridia bacterium | reverse complement strand
AAGAGTTTGGTTATGGATCAGCTTCGCAAGACTACAGAGGTTGTGCAGCAGATGGGTGATGACGCTTTTGCAAAAGAAGCTTCACATCTTGATGAACTTAAACGAGAACTGAATGCCCACGTGGAGCTTTTGCACAAGGTGTATGGTTGTGGGCTGTCCGTTTACGACTGCTTTGTTCGCTACTCGGAAATAGATATACCAGATGATGCACAGTACATTCTGGCACTCAAGGATGAACTGATTAAAATGCTGACGCAGATTCCGGTAACGGTTATCTTTAGTCTGTTTATGGCGGTGCTTTTGAACCAAAAGTTTCGCGGCAGAACCGTGGCACGTTTGATATTTTTCCTGCCGGTGCTACTCTCGACCGGCGTTATTGCGGCGGTTGAAAGCGGAAGCGGACTTCTGACCGCTCTGGACGGGGGAATAGAGGTTAATAATATCGGCGCTTCGGAAAGCACGGGTTTTATACGAGAACTGCTTTTATCTATGAACGTCGGCACAGGTATTATAGACGTTATTGCCGCAGCTGCAGACTCGGTGCAGACCGTTATTCAGTCGGCAGGTATGCAGATATTTATTCTACTTGCAGGATTGCAGGAAATTGCCTTTACGAAGCAGCAAAAGTTGAAGGCTGTGACAGTTGGCAGCTTTTCTGGAAAATAACATTCCCCATGATTACGCCGCAGATGGTGGTTTGTGCGATTTATACCGTTGCAAATCTCTACGTTCAATCGGCGGGCACCCTTTCAAGTTATATTGATAGGGTCGCATATAACCAAAATGAATACGGCTATGCCACAGCTATGAGTCTTCTGTATTTCTTGGGAGTCGGAATTATGCTGGGATTGGTCGCTCTTTGTATCTCTTGGATACGCAAAAAACAGTAGCTCATCGTAGTTGAAAGGAAGGTGGAACGAATGAAGGTTTTTTCAAAGGGTACGCTACAGTCACAGACAAAATCTGTCGGAAACACGGTTTGGACCGTTTTGAGGTTCTTTTTGGTTTTCGGTTTGGCATTCATTGTTTTGAATCCTTTTATAAATAAATTACTGATGTCGTTTATGAGTCCTGATGATTTGCTTGACCCTCAGGTATTGATGCTCCCGAAGCACATTTCAACATATTACTGGCAGGTCGCGTGGGACGGACTTAAGGTAGCCGAAACGGGACTTCACAGCGTGGGACTTATCCTTGTTGTAACCCTTCTTCAGACGCTTTGCTCGGCGTTCGTTGGCTACGGTTTGTCGCGTTTCCGCTTCAAGGGAAACCGCATTCTGCTAGGTGCAGTAATTATGCTTATGATTGTTCCGCCGCAAACCTATTCAGTTGCACAGTATATAGGATTCCGCTATTTCGGAATAGGGAACATAACGGTTAATCTTCTTAACAGTTATTGGCCTTTTGTGCTTCTTTCTATCGGTGGCCTCGGCGTTAAGCAAGGACTTTACATTTATTTATTTTATTCATTTTTCGGTCAGTTGCCGAAATCCTTGGAAGATGCTGCATATGTTGACGGTGCAAACCCTCTTGCCTGTTTTTTTCGTATAATTATACCTAATGCAAGAGCGGTTATTATTACGGTGCTTATTTTTTCGGTCGCATGGCAGTGGACCGATATTGGTAATACCGATTTATACTTGAAATCATTCAGCGTTATGTCTACCAACATACAGCAGATATATATAAGAAACGGACTTTCTGCCGACGTTATGGGCAGCGCAATCGCTCAGAACACGGCGTGTTTGATTCTGATTATACCGATTTTAATACTTTTCCTTATTTGCCAACGTTCTATAACGCAGAGTATTGCTCATGCAGGTTTGGCAAATTAGGGCAAAACTAAAAAATTCCATCGGAGGGAAGTGAACTTATTGAAAACAAAAGCAAAGTGGATTTGGCATAGCGCACAGGGAACTGTTAACACGGAACTCGTGTTGTTTTACCGTGACGTGGAGATAACGGAAACGCCGCAGGCTTGTCCCGTTATCCTTTCCGCCGATACGCGTTATCAGTTGTTTGTTAATGGCGCCTATGTTCAACGCGGACCGCTTCACGCAAGTTCACACTGCCGATATTACGACACTGTTGATTTGGCACCATATTTTAAAAAAGGCATCAACCGTATATCAGTCAAGGTTGTCCATTATTCTGCGGACCCGTTGGAAGCTCAACGTCATCAAGGCGGGCCGGCAGCATTGATTTCATCGGTTCACGGCGGCTTTATGATGGAAGAATCCGAAACCTCGTACGGACTTAGCACCGACGAAAACTGGCTTTGTCGTCCCGTTCGCGAATACGGACTTAACGGGTTTAAATATGCAGGATACGCCAATGCGTTCGAGCGCGTTGACGGACGTGGTTACCCCTTTGGCTGGAACTCTCCCGATACTATTCCCGAAGGTTTTTCTCCTGCTACGGTTTTGTGCTCTGTAGAAAATGGTATAGATATTTATGGAGTTCAGAATATATGGCGGTTGAAGAAACGACCTATTCCGCCTTTCCGTGAAACCGAAAGAAGATTCAGCGGATATACCGTATGCGATGGTGTATATCGCGAAAAGTGGGAACAGTTGCTGTCGGGTAATGCGGTAATGTTTCCTCCGTTTTCTACCGCATATATCGAACTGAATGCCCATGATTACGTGACGGGGTATCCGATTTTGGAATTAGAGGGCGGTTTTAACAGCGAGGTTAAGATTGTCTATTCTGAAGCCTACGGCGCATTGACCGAAAAAGGCAACTATAAAAAAGGGGGACGTGACGGCAGGACTGCGGGAAAAGAACTTGCTTACCCCGAAACCGACGTTTATCGTATCGGCACGGGCGCACAAATTTATTCTCCCGTTTATTGTCGGGCATTCCGCTTTATTCGTCTTGAAATTGCTACGGGCGAAGCCCCATTGATGCTTAAAAAGTTTTCTTATATCAAAACGGGGTATCCGTTAAAAATTGAGGCAGAATTTCGCGGCAACACCGATATGGAAAAAATCTGGAATCTTGGGCTTAAAACGCTGGAAAACTGTGCTTTTGAAACTTATGTTGATTGCCCGTTCTTTGAACAGATGCAGTACGTTATGGATACTATGCTTCAGGCACAGTATGCATACCCTGTAACTTCGGACGTTCGACTGACCAGAAAGGCTATGCGAGATTTTTATGAAGCACAACAGCCTGACGGTCTTATTGCAATAAGTTCGTTTTTAACATCTTTACAAAATGAC
>CALDPI010000272.1 GCA_937912045.1 uncultured Clostridia bacterium | reverse complement strand
TATCGGCAATCCGCCTATGGCAGCGACCGAGCGCCTCGAACGCGACAATATGTCCATCCCTGCAAAATTTGCCGAAACCATTCCGCCCTATGTGCTGTCTGCTTTGGCAAATGCACTGCAGATTCTGCCCGAAAACAGAACAAAAAATATGGAAGACTTCCGCGCCGCACTCGCACCAAAAAGTGTGGACGTTCCCGTAAGGACGGCATCGGATGAGAGAACCGCCGTTTCCTCCTCGGGCAGCAACAAAAAATATACCATAATTGCCGCCGCGGCTACGGCAGGACTTTTATTGGCGATTGCCTTGATTTTGGTGTTCACCGTATTCAAGGACGACATTTTCGGCAAAAAGGAGCCCGACGTTACCTCCTCTGTCAGCGCACCGAGCGTTTCATCGGTTGGCGAGGTTGACCCCAACGTATCCGACGAGCCGATAGAGCGCACCTACCCCGTGCCCGATTTCACAAAGAACGAAAAGGGTGAGCTGTGCAAGTACGGCGACATTATTGAAAACGTTGAATACGCACAGATTTTCAAGTTCTCAATCAAGGAGACACGCTGCAGCAACAAGCACCCCGAGGGCACCATTATCGAGCAGTCGGTTGCGGCAGGAGAAAAGGTTAAAAAAGAGACCGAGATTTCCTTTGTTGTAAGTGCGGGACCTGCAGAAATCAAGCTGCCCAACCTTGCAGGCAAGTCCGACGTTGATGCATACGTTGAGCTTCTTGAGCTTGGCTTCTCGGCCGATAATATTGAATTTGTTGATAAATACGACGACACCAAAGAGCCTGAGCTTATAATTGACACCGATATTCCTGCAGGCACCAAGGTTTCGCGCTTTGCAAAAATTATTATATACATCAACTCATACACAGAGCCCGAAAGCGATTACGACGTTTATTCAAGCGACGCAAGCTCTAACTAAAATAAAAACGCTCCGAGAGGAGCGTTTTTTTATTTTAGTTCCAAAAGTGTTGCGGCAAGCGCCTTGCCTGCCAGCGTTCCCGAATAGAGCGCCTCCTCCATCCAGTTGGCGTCGGTACCCACCTCGAGCAGCATACTGCCTGTTGTCAAGCTCTCGTTATACTTTCTTGAAGCAAGCAAAATCGGTCTGGCGAGGCCCGGATACATCGTTTCCATTTTTTGATGAAAGCGCATTGCAAGGCGCAGATTCTGTTTCCATTCGGGGAAGCCTGTGATATTCCCCGTCTGGCTGCCCATAACCAGCATTACCTGTGCGGCATCCTTGCCGCCGATTTCCCGCACAAGCTTGATTTTCTCACTTCCCTCTCCGCTGACGGCATCGCGGTGAACGTCGAGCACGACCTTGATTGACGGATATTTTTTAAGATATGCTTTTATGGTTTTAGCAGCGGCTGTATAGCTGCCCGTATACGACGGATAATCGTGCAGGGTTTTATCGTGTATGACCTTTATTCCAACGGCGGTCAGCTCTGCCGCTACCCTTTCCCCTATTGCCGCCATATTTTTAGAAAGGTCGGTCGAACGGGAGGCATCCTCTTTGGTGTAGTAATCCCTGTTTTCCTGCATATATGATTCGGTGGCGTGGGTATGTAAAATCAGCACCTGCGGCTCTGTATTTTTTGCAATTTTAAATTTAATGGCGGTGCCAAGCTCGGCCTTTATGTCAATTTTGGCACCGCTGTTGTTCTTTATATATACATTATTATATTTAAGCGATGCGGTGGCGGGCGCGATATATTTTTGGGTTATTTTTCCGCTTACGGTATGATTTTCGTTGACCGCCACGCTTGAGGAGGTTGCGGCGGACGACGCCTTTTCGCTCTCGGGCTTGGGGCTTTCCGTTTTGCTTTCCGTCTTTTCTTCTTTTGATGAAGTAACGGCCGAAACCGAGGAAGAGGGCGGAGCACCCTCCTCACTCTCATAAGGCAGCGCGTAAAAAGCCAAAGAAAATCCGCCATAGCCCACCGTCAGCACCGATATAAGCGATAAAACCGAGAGCAAGAGCACCGCTTTTAAATTTTTCATAAATGCATCACCTATATAATTTGTATGCAGGGACAGTCCCTTTCATACGAGCGAAAGCAAAACCTCTCTATCAATATTCGGCTGTAATGCAAAATTTATTGCGTGGGACAAAAGCTCTGCCGCACGTGTCACAAGCAGGTCAATTTCGCGCAAGGTTATTATATATCCGCGGTCATTTTCGGACATATCTGCCACCGTCGGCACGCCCACCGCCACGACGGGTACGCCGAGGGTTTGCTCGCTTATTTCCTTTCTTCTGTTGCCAATGCCCGAGCCGGGCGAGATGCCGCAGTCCGACACCTGCACAGTCGTGCCGAGACGCGCATTGTCCGCCGCCGCAAGCGCATCCACCGCTATGACAACGTCGGGCTTGGCGGTGTCGCACACCGATTTTATAATCTCGACCGCCTCCATACCCGTTTTGCCAAGCACACCGGGCGACAAAACCGCAACGCTTTTAAGCCCCGAAAGACCAATGCTTTCGGCAAAATCTTTTCTGAGGTGGCGCGTTGCCAAAACACCGTCCGCCGTTTTGGGCCCGAGTGCGTCGG
>CALDPI010000271.1 GCA_937912045.1 uncultured Clostridia bacterium | reverse complement strand
GACCCGAATCTTGACGTCACTGCCAAGTTCTTTGCTCCTTTTGCAAACGGTGCACAGATGCTCAGCGTGTATCTAAGCAAGGAAAAACCGGAAGGCGCCCCCGCCGTCGGAGAGAACGTATTCAGAGCCCGTTTCTACTATGATGAATCTACCAACAAATACGGTCTTAACCACACCTGGACCGACGGTAACGGTTCCGGCAACTACGCCGGCGCCAAAACTCCTTATAACGAAGACGCTGTTCTTACCATCAATTTCAAGCGCGTTAACGGCGCTATTCAGATGACGATGAACGGTGAAAACGTATATTGGGGTACCGTAGGCGGATTTGCTCAGTACATAAACGACCTTGGCACCGCTTATCTTTCTTTCGACGTTGAAAGCGGAAACGGACCGATAAGCGCTACGTTGCTTGAACTTAACGGCAAGACCCCCATTGAGGTTACCGCCGAAGAGGATACCCACACCTGGACCGACGTTGCTCTCACCGAACAGAACTTAAAGATGGTCGGACGTACCATTCCTTCAAAGGTTGGTATTGCTCTTGACTGGGGTATGTCCGGTATTGAATTCAACTTCAAGGGTACAGCCGCACGCGTTCGTATCAACTATAACCACAGCGGCGACTTTGGCAACGGCTATATGGCTGCATACGTCAACGGCGTTCGCACCGAAAAGTTCCAGCTTCAAAACGGCGTTGGCTGGTACACTCTTGCAAGTGGTTGTAACCCCGACGGAATTACGCCCGTACGCGTTGTAAAACTCAACGAAGGCTCACTCAATATGTCCGATATCGTTGATTTGGAAATTGACGGAACCTTGCAGGCAAAGCCCGAAAACAAGGAACTTTCGATTGAAGTTATCGGCGACTCTATCTCGGCAGGTTATGGCATTCTCGGCGCACCCTCCGAAGGACTTACTTCTGAAAACGAGGACGGCGCTTATACCTACGGTTCGCTTATTGCCGAAGCCCTCGATGCAGACCTTTACACCGTTGCATCGAGCGGAAAGGGCGTTTATATGAACGGCACGGGTGGCACCAACGAGGTTATGCCCGACCTTTATGAAATGGCACAGTATCCCCGCGATAAGACTAAAGTTTGGGATTTGAACACATATCATCCCGACCTCATTTTGGTTGGTCTCGGCACCAACGATGCCGTCGGTCTTTCGAAAGACGGCGTTATTGACGATAACGAAATTGCGCTTTTCAAGACTGCGGTTAAGGATTATATCGCACGTATGAAGGAAGTTCATCCCGACGCCAAGATTCTTTGGGCTTACGGTCTTATGAATCAGCAGCTTATGGAGCCCCTTCGTGAGGCTGTAGAGGAGGCGGCAAACGGAAGCAACGACATCGTGTTTGTTGAACTGCCCGACCAGTTGGATTTGGTTGACGCCTACGGCGCCGCCGTTCATCCCAGCGCAGCCTGCAGTGAAAAGGTCGTTGACATTCTCCTTCCCGAGGTTAAGAAACTTCTCGGAATGAGCGTTGCTCCCATCGAATGTAACGGTGCAGGAATCCTTACAACCCTTATGAACGACAAGCAGGGTCTGCGTTTTAACTATACCGTTACCACAACGGTTGTCGACGGCGAAGAAACCGTTACCATCGACGGAAAGACCTATGACCTTAACAAAATCGGTATGCTCGTTACCAAGAATGGTGATGCAGAGATGACCGTTGGTACCGCCGGCGTTATGAACGGCTATTTGACCTCGGCACGCGAAATTACCGTTAACGGCGACCGGATTACGTATAAGTTCTCGATTCTCGTCAAGAACATCGGCAAGAACAATAAAGCGACCGACATATATGCTCGTCCTTATCTCGAGTGTAATGACGGAACCGTGCTTTACGGTGATACGCAGGTTACCAACGTATATGAAATGTATTCTTCGTTGTGTGACAGAGGCTATGATTTTGATTCCACTATTGATTCGTGGATGGAATAGGGAGGATTTGACTTATGAATATGAAGAAAAAATTTGAACCTGCTGAAATAGAGATGCTTAAATTTGATTGCGAGGATATTCTCTGTACCAGTTCCAATCTTATGGATCGCGACCCAGATAACGATGGAGCCGAATTCGATTTTGAGGAAATGCAATGACAAAAATAAATAAATGGGTAGTTTTTGTGCTTGTGATTATAAGCGTATTGCTTTTATCGGCCGGCTGTAGGTCGGTCGATAAAGCCCCTGATTCTACATCATCCGACAATACGGTTTCGGGAGGAAACTCGGTTACCGACGATTCTTCGGAAAAAACGGACAGTAGCAGTTCGTCAAACTCTGATAGTAGTTTTTTGCTCGAATCGGCAGGTAATAGCGGAAGTACAACTGAGGGCAGCGACAATGTTATTGATTTGTTCGGTTCAGAAGATAGCGGTTCGCAAGATAGCTTGACGACCTCGTCGGGCAACGTTACATCGTCCGAAACTTCGTCTTCAAAGCCAAGCAGCACACCGACTTCCGGAGGAGAATCTTCGTCCGAGAAAAGTCCCGCTACGCCGACTATAACCGGCAGCGCACAAAGCGGAAGTTCCCCGTATGATAACGAGGAAAACTGGGTTGACGGACCCATTCCCTCGCGCAAATAAAGCAAAGGCTTGCAGGAGCCTTACTTTGCTGTACCCAAATTTGGGAAAAACCTGCGAAAAAACTTGTTTTGAAAGGATTGTGTTGGAGCAAAACGTAGGCTTTGCCCAACGCGATTTAGGTGAAAAATTATGAAAAAATGGTGCACACTTTTATTTAGTGTCGTTTTGATGCTTGCGGTTTCGCTTTCTGCCGCAGCGGCAGTTCCGCAATCTTCGGATATGGAAAACTATGTCGGTAATCCCGGTATGTTTGTTTCGCAGGGTAAAAATGGTATTGAGGTAAAAATGGACGCTTCTGAAGGCGCAACCTTTACCACCGCCTGGGGCTATAACTGCGAACAGGTGATGGACGGACTTACCATTACCTTAAAAGACCTTAAGATGAACGCTATGGATGAAAGCGGTCTGTGTATTGCTCTCGGCAACTACGAGGGTGCATATTACGGCGACCGTTGCCTTATGTTTGTTCTCAATGCATCTCCCGATGACGGCGCATGGGTGTTCTGTGGACACGGAAGCACCGACACGGTCGAGGTTATTCCTATGACCGGTACCGGTCTTTACGGATTCAACGACGGCATCGACGTCACCTTCAAATGGGAGAAAAAGGACGATACCACCTGGGTATGGAGAGTCAATGATAAAGAATTCGAATTCGCAGACAGCGAAGTTAAAAAGGCTATCGACGATGAAGAGTTTATGTTCGTTTCTTTCGGTGGCTGGAATGCAATTGCAAACGTTGAATACACAATAACGGGCGTGGGCGATGAGGCATCAATCGGCAAGGATGCATCGGATGACACTGATGTAGTAACGTCGGACAGCGATGGTTCTTCCGCAAACAATGAAATGCCCATTATTCTTGTTATTGCAATCACTGTTGGATCCGTTTTGGCGATTGTGGGAATTGCTGTTCTTATTTTCATTCTTGCTACTAAAAAGAAAAAATCCGTATAACCATATATAAGTGAACGGCTTAAAAGGAGACTGAATTATGAAAAGAATACTGGCCTTATCAGTAGCTTTAATACTCACGTTAACTATGCTGACCGCCTGCTCGGGCTCCCCTTCGGACGGCAAAACTCCTACCGGCAGTGTCGGCAACGGCGAGTATGACGAGTACGGTTATGCTAAGGAAACTCCCGTTGACCTTAACGGATTTGAGTTTACTATCGGTGCTGCCGTTTTGTATGACAAGATGTCGGAAAATCCGACACTTAACGAACAGTTGTGGCATCAGCGCATTGAAGAAGTCGAAAGAGACTATAACTGTGAAATCAAGGTTGATTACCTCTACGGTAACGTTGCAACCATAATGCCGTTGATTCTCTCCGGCGATAAATTTGCTGATATTATAAAATTCGTAGCCGGAAGCCGCCTTGAGGAAATTGTCCT
>CALDPI010000270.1 GCA_937912045.1 uncultured Clostridia bacterium | reverse complement strand
CCAAGCTCTTTTGTCGATTCCATCGGTAAAAATTGGTCCAGGAGACTCTGCCCGTTCCCACCATCGCCGCGGTGCTGGGTGTCAGCGCCCTGCCATCGCTCGTGCGCGTCTGGTGCTCTGAGGATAGGGAAAAGAGCGAGGTTAAGGACTGCGTAAATTCGATTTTAAAATTTTCGGCAATTATTGTCTTTCCTGCAGGTGTGGGAATGGCGGCAATCGCACCCGATATTATGGCCCTGCTTTATAAAAGTCACGCCTCGGTCGAAATCGGTGCACCGCTTTTGCGCATTTACGGTGTGACGGCAATTTTTGCAGGCCTTTGCGTGCCGCTTATCAGCATGCTTCAGGCGGTTGGCAAGCCGTATGTGCCCGTCCGCAATATGCTTATAGGTGCGGCAATCAAAACGGTGGTTAACATTCTTCTCGTATCCATACCCGAGGTTAATGTACGCGGTGCCGCGTGGGGAACGCTTTGCTGCTTTGTCTATATTTTCGTCTGCAATTTTTATAGTCTTTGCAGGCACACAGGCGTAATGCCGGACGTTTCTTTAACGCTGATAAAACCGTTTTTTGCCGCGCTTTTTTGCGGTGCCACAGCCTTTGGTGTGCGCGCCCTGCTGGGTAGTGGCAGCTTGAAAACCGTCGTGGCAATAATAGCCGCCGCAACGGTATACGTGGTTTTACTGTTTGTGCTTTCAGTCATATCTTTAGAGGAGCTTTCGAAAAATCCCGTCATTGGAAGACTTCATTTGTTTCATAAAAAGCATTAAAAATACGTAAAACATATTAAAAAACACCAAAATTTATCCACTTTTGCATCGTTTTAGTATAAATATTATAATTTTCCTTGATTTTTGAGAATTTTTGTGGTAAAGTAATGGTGGTAATTAATTGGCTTGAAATAGACAAGCTTGTTTTTTATTGAAGTTTAAAATTATTTTTTTGGAGGTTGTTTCAAATGAACAAGACAGAATTAGTAGCAGCAATCGCAGAAAAAGCAGGTCTTTCCAAGAAGGATGCAGATGCAGCAGTAGCAGCATTCGTTGCAACAGTTGAAGAGGCTCTCAAGAAGGGCGACAAGGTTTCTCTCGTTGGCTTCGGCAGCTTCGAGGTTCGCACACGCAACGCAAGAACCGGTATCAATCCGCAGACAAAGGAAACCATCAAAATCGCAGCTTCTAAGGCTCCTGTTTTCAAGGCAGGTAAGGCATTCAAGGATGCTGTTGCGAAGTAATTAATTTTACTTAAAGCTTAAAAGCCGCCGTTGGCGGCTTTTATTTTTGAAAGGGAAATATGAGACTTGATAAATATCTTAAGGTGTCGCGCCTTATAAAGCGCCGCACCGTAGCGAATGAGGCGTGCGACGCAGGCCGCGTGAGCGTAAACGGAAAGGTGGCCCGCGCATCCTACGACGTCAAGGTTGGCGACAAAATTGAAATCGCCTTTGCGGGCCGCACCGTAACGGTCGAGGTCATCTCGGTGAGTGAGGTTGTCCGCAAGGACGATGCCGCATATCTCTACCGCGTAATATAGCATAACTTACCCCTTGTGTTTCATAAACTGAAACGTAAGGGGTGATTTTTTGCAGGAAGAAAGAAACGTAACACACAGCGTTATAATCGAAAGGCGTAAAAAAATGGTGGTCACAGGCGTAAAAGAGGTGGAGAGCTTTTCTGAAAACACCATAATCACAGTGACCGAAATGGGCGAAATGACCGTAAAGGGAAACGGACTTCACATCTCGGGCTTCAACAGGGAAACGGGCGATTTGTCAGTGGACGGCTGTGTTTCCGCCGTTGCCTACACAGACGACCGCAAGACAGGCGGCTCTGTGTGGGGCAGAATTTTTAAATAATATGTGGGAAATAAACAGTAAAGAGCAGATAATAACGTTTTTGCTGTCCATTTGCTTTGGGGCGGCATATTCGGTCATATACGACCTTTTCAAATCGGCAAGGGCTGTGCACCGCCACGGGAAAGCGGCACTCTTTTTGGAGGATATACTCTTTTCGGTTATATGCACTTTTTTGACCTTTTGTCTTTGCATTCTTCGCACCAAGGGACAGCCGCGCGCCTTTTTGCTTTTTGGCGTGGCCTTGGGCTTTTGCATTCTCAGATATCTGCTGTCGGATTTTTTGGTTCTGGTTTTTTCGTCGGTTTTTAAGGCCGCATTAAAAATAAAAAACATCATTTTCGGCTTTTTAAAAGCGGCATTTTCGAAAATCGGTGTCAAAACCGCAGAAATATTGAAAAAGTTTTATAAAACATTAAAAAAAGGCTTGAAAGGTGTAAAACGGTTGTTGTATAATCTATTTGATAAATTCAATTATAAAAAACAGGATGATATAAATGACTGATAGACCTCGCAAGAAGCGAAGCGTTATTCGCAAGGTTTTGCTCTTTGTCGTTTCGGTATATCTTTTATATTCCTTGGGGGACCTGCAGGTCCAGCTTATAAATCAGCGCAAGGAGTATAACGCCCTTAACGAGCAGAAGAAGGTAATGGAACAAAAAATATCAGAGCTCAGCCGTCTTTTAGAGGACGGAACGGAAGCAGATATTATTGAAAAAGCGGCACGCGAAAGACTGGGCTACGTCTACGCAGACGAGCAGGTCTTTGTGGATATTTCCGGTAATTAACCGGCATTTTTTTGAGAGGCTACAAGGAGGAAGCAAAGGCACTTATGCAGTTGACCGTAGGAGAAATTGTGGAGGGAAAGGTAACAGGTATCACCAATTTTGGTGTGTTTGTTGACCTTGGCGAAAATCAAACAGGAATGGTACATATTTCGGAGGTTGCACAGACCTACGTAAATGATATTAACGAGCACGTGAAGCAGGGCGACACCGTCAAGATGAAGGTTTTAAACATCGGAGAGGACGGCAAAATCAGCCTCAGCATAAAGCGTGCAGAGGAGCCGAAGCGCCGCGAACGCAAGCCCTTCACCGCCCCCAAGCCCGACAACTCGTTTGTCTGGACTGAAAGACGGGATGAGTCTGCTTCGTTTGAGGATATGATGAATAAATTCAAACAGCTCAGCGATGACAAGTTTTCCGACCTTAAGCGTAAAAACGCTGATACAAGGCGTTCACGTCGCGGGGCGAAATAGCATTTCGCATATTTTCGGCAGACATACATATATGTCTGCCGTTTTTACTTTATAAAGTTAGGAAAATAAAATGGAAAAAATTAAAATGACGGCAATAAGCCTATTCGGAATAGAGGGCATATTGGCGGACGAACTCAGAAGAATG
>CALDPI010000269.1 GCA_937912045.1 uncultured Clostridia bacterium | reverse complement strand
TTACGTCCACACCGCCGACCGAAACCGAGCCGTCGCTCACGTCGTAAAGGCGTGGAATTAGCTGCACGAGAGAGGATTTACTGCTTCCCGTTCCGCCCAGGATTCCAACCGTCATTCCCGATTTAATCTCAAGGTTGACATCGGACAAGGCATAACGCTTTGCGTCCTTTGAATATTTGAAGGAAACGTCTTTAAAGGATATATCGCCGTTTTTAACCTCCGTAACCGCGTTTTCGGGGCTTGTGAGTGAGGGAACCTCGTTCAAAACCTCGCAAATACGTTTCATAGATTCAATAGACATCGTCAGCATAACGTAAATCATTGAGAGCATCATAAGGCTCATCAGAATCTGCACGCCGTAGGTCAGCATTGCAGAAATCTGACCAACGTCAACCTGCGTGCCGCCGCTGCTTATGACAAGAAATGCGCCGATGAGCAGAATGCCGACGGTGTTAAAATACATACAAAACTGCATAATCGGGGTGTTAAGCGCGACAATTCTTTCTGCCTTTGTGAAATCCTTTTGAATATCGTCAGAGGCGGCATTAAATTTCTGCTTTTCAAAAGTCTCGCGCGAAAAGCCCTTGACAACGCGCATTCCGCGCACGTTTTCTTCAATGGATTCGTTAATGTTGTCGTACTTTTTGAAAACGCGTCTGAATGCGGGCATAGCCTTTCGTGCAACAAAGAGAAGACCGAGAATCAAAACAGGGACAACCACGACAAAGGTGGTGGCAAGCGTGCCGCCCATGGTGTATGCCATTATAATCGAGAAGACAAACATCATAGGACTTCTGACAGCCGTTCTTATCAACATCATATAAGATATCTGCACGTTGGAAATATCGGTTGTAAGTCTTGTCACGAGAGAGGTGGAAGAAAACTTGTCAATGTTGGAAAAGGAATAGCTTCCGATTTTTTCAAACATATCGTGACGCAGATTTTTTGCAAAACCGGCAGATGCCTTTGCACAGGTCACCGCCGCAATTCCGCCGCAACACAGCGAAAACAGCGCAAGCAGAACAAGCATTACACCCGTCTTTATAACGTCCTGAATGGGCGCGCCGTATTTAATGTTATTAACGAGGTTGGCGGTTATGAAAGGAATGGAAACCTCAATAAGCACCTCGATAGAGATGAAAATAAGCGTAAGAATGGACGGAAGCTTATATTCTCTTATACATTTTGAAAGGGTTTTAATCATTTTGCACCTCCAGGTTTGCCTTGATTTTATCTAAAGTTCCGAAGAAGGCAGAAAGCTCCTCTTCGCTTATGCCGGCTGTGAGCAGCGCATCCAGTCGGTCGAGGTCCTGCCGCACAATTCTGTCAATAGCAACGGCACGCGGCGTCAGCGTAATCTGCTTTGCCCTGGCGTCCTGCTTGCTGGGTGTACGGGTTATGAGCCCGTTCTTTTCCATAAGCGCCAGAATGTTGCTCATCGTAGAGCGCCGAACCGAAAAACGCTTTTCAAGGTCGCGCTGGAGAACGGGACCGTTCTGCCTCGCAACGTGGCCGATAACCCAGCCGTGCAGCCCTGTCAGACTTTCAAGCTGAGCTCTGGCAGAGCTTTTTTCTGCTTCGCGTTTAATCAGATTGTTAAGACGTCTGATTTCGGGACCGATTCGCCTTTTTTCCATACAATCCCTCCAAAAAATAAGTTAGCACCCTAACATTATAGTTAGGGTGCTAACATTTGTCAATGAATATTTTGTTAATTTTCCACGTTTTTATAGTGTGTGATATCGTGTGCGGCGTCTTTTGCGGTTTCAATGTAGTCAAGCGCCGCCTCGGGCGTGTCAAAAACACCGTAAAGCAAAAGGTTTTTATCGGTCATAAAGTTGCCGTCAACAGCGCGTTGCAGCATACTGAAAAGCGGGTCGTAATAGCCGTTTGTGTTAAGCACGGCAATGGGCTTTGTGTGGCGCGCGAGTTGTTTGAGAGTTAGAATTTCAAAAAACTCTTCAAAAGTGCCGATTCCGCCCGGTGCCATAATAAATGCATCGCTGCGGTCCTCCATAATCTGCTTGCGCTCGCGCATTGTGTCGGTGCGCAAAAGCTCGTCACAGTGGGGGAAAAGCAGACCGTCTGCGCTGAAAAAGCGTGGTGCAACGCCTACTGTCTTTCCGCCCTTTTCGTGCATACCGCGTGCGGTGGCGCCCATAAGGCCGCCGTTTCCGGCACCGAAAATCAGCGTGTGTCCGCGCTCTGCCATAATTCTTCCGAGCGCCTCGCCGTCTTTTATATATTTTTGGTCAATGGTGTTACTCGAAGCACCGTAAACACAAATATTCAAAAAATCACCTCTTAAATAAATATAAGCTCGTGGCTTACAAGCGTGTCGCCCTCGTACACAAGCTTCAGACTGAAGAACGGACAGTCCTTGAGGATAAGCTCCAAAAAGATTTTGTCCCCCTCCCACGCGGGCAGCGAAAAGAGCTTTTCCTTTGGGACAAACAAAAGCTCGCCCTCGTCGCAGGTTGTGAGCGTGCCCTCAAACTCGTCACAGGTGAATAGGTGCATCTGCTCGCTTTCATACCTGTCGGAAACGAAGGTCACAATTCCGCGGTAGAGCGGGGCTTTAAGTGTAAGCCCGGTTTCCTCGTGCGCTTCACGCAGAACGCACTCAAACGGACTCTCATCCTCCAAAAATTTTCCGCCGACGCCCAGCCACTTTTCAAAGTTTAAGTCCTTCTTTATATTCTTATGCAAAAGCAGAACGTTATTACCGTCAAAAATGTAACAAAGCGATGTGTTTTTCACTTTATTCACCGTCCCTTACCTTTAAAGCATACCAAAAAAGCGGCGGTTTGACAAGGATAATATATATAATATATAAAAAATAGATAAAAAAATACATAATTATTAAAAAAGGTGTGGAAAAACAAAAAAGGTTGTGATATAATTAACAATGATGTATGCTGCAAGGGTCTGCGAACTCAAAAAACAGCATACAAAAGACAAGGAGGAAAGGTATATGCAAAAGAAAATCAGTAAACTTCCTTTCAACGGTACAAAGGAGCAGGAAGCACAGCTTATGCAGGTAATTGCAGAGCACAAGCATGACAAGAGCTTGCTTATGGCTGTAATGCAGAAGGCACAGGACATCTACGGTTATCTTCCGCGCGAGGTTCAGGTTATGATAGCCGAGGGTATGGACGTTCCGCTTGAGAAGGTTTATGGCGTTGCAACGTTCTATGCACAGTTCTCGCTCTCACCGAAAGGAAAGTATAATATCTCGGTTTGTCTTGGCACCGCTTGCTACGTTAAGGGCGCGGGCGACGTTTTTGACAAGCTCTCAGAGAAGCTTGGAATCGGCGCAGACGAATGCACCGCAGACGGCAAGTTTTCTCTCACAGCCTGCCGCTGCATCGGCGCTTGCGGTCTGGCACCGGTATTAACTGTTAACGACGACGTTTACGGCAGACTCACCGCCGACGACGTTGACGATATCCTGGCAAAATATCAGGACTAAAGGAAAATCCGTATGAAAATCTGCCAAATCAAAGAGTTGTTAGATGCAAAGGTTATCTGCGGTGAGGATATGATGGACCGCCACGTCTATTCGGCGTGCGGCAGCGATATGATGAGTGATGTTCTTGCATACGTCAAGGACCAGTCGGTATTGCTCACAGGTCTTGTAAATTTACAGGTTATTCGCACAGCAGAAATGATGGATATGGTCTGTATAGTGTTTGTTCGCTCGAAGCTGCCCAGTGAAGAAATGATTGAACTGGCAAAAGACAGCGGCATCGCCCTGCTCGCCACTGACAAACGTTTGTATGAAGCCTGTGGCAAGCTATATGAAGGGGGACTGCGCGGAAACGGAGTTAAACGATGAGTGAAAATTTGGTTTTTCATTTCGACGTTGACGGCTCCGATTTCACTTCGGCAGGACAGGCATCTGTCCAGGTCAAGAAAAATTTGCGCCAGCTGGGCATCTCGCCCGACATCATAAGGCGCGTTTCCATCGCTATGTACGAGGGTGAAATCAATATGGTCATACACGCCAACGGCGGCGAAGCCGACGTTACGGTGACCGAAGAATATATTGAAATCGCCCTGCGCGATAAGGGCCCCGGAATTAAGGATATTGACCTTGCCATGCAGGAGGGCTTCTCCACCGCAACCGACAACATTCGTTCGCTCGGCTTCGGCGCAGGAATGGGCCTTCCGAATATGAAAAGGTATTCCGACTCGATGGAGATTGACTCCGTCGTGGGCGAGGGCACCACAATAGTGATGAAAATCAATCTATAACTCGGATGTGTACTTAATATGAATACTTATGAACATTCGGTGTCGCTTGACCTTGAAAAGTGCACCGGCTGTACCACCTGTATTCACCGCTGTCCGACCGAGGCTATACGCATTCGCGATGAGCACGCGGTAATCAACACCACGCGCTGTATTGACTGCGGTGAGTGTATAAAGGTGTGTCAGCAAAAGGCAAAAAAAGCTGTGCTCGATAATATGCAGGCGATGGACCGCTTCAAGTATAAAATCGCCCTGCCTGCCCCTGCGCTTTACGGTCAGTTTGACAATCTTGACGATATAGACTACGTGCTGCAGGGTCTGCTCGATATCGGCTTCGATGCCGTTTTTGAGGTATCACGCGCGGCAGAGCTCGTTTCGGCTTACACCCGAAAATATCTTAAAACGGAGGGAATACCCAAGCCCGCTATAAGCTCGGCTTGTCCCGCAGTTGTGCGACTTATTGAGTTGCGCTTCCCGTTTTTAAAGGACAACATAATAAAAATGCTTCCGCCGATGGAAATTGCAGCCAAGCTCGCACGGGACGAGGCGCTTGCCGCCCACCCCGACCTGTCGGATGAGGACATAGGCGTCTGCTTTATTTCGCCCTGTCCCGCGAAGATGAGTTATGTTAAAAACGGATTTTCTGATTACAAAAGCAAAGTAGATGTGGTCGTTCCCATAAGCGATATATATTTTCTGCTGATTTCGGAGATGAGTCAGGAAAAACAACCTGCAAGTCTTTCAAGGTCGGGAATGATAGGCGTCGGCTGGGCAACCTCCGGCGGCGAGGCCACAGCAATATTTAACGAAAACTATCTTGCCGCAGACGGCATTGAAAACGTCATTCACGTGCTCGACCAGATAGAGAACGGCAACATACCGCATCTCGAATTTGTTGAGCTTAACGCCTGCACAGGCGGCTGCGTTGGCGGTGCGCTGAACATACAAAACCCGTTCATCGCAAAGGCAAGGTTGCAGGGACTCAAGAGATATCTGCCCGTATCGCAAAACATCCTCTCAAAAGAGGAAAAACGCTACATACCGGAGCATTACTTCTTTAACGAGCTTCCTGCCTACTCGCCCATAACGCGCCTGAGTGACAGCATGGCAGAGTCAATGCGTATGATGGCAGATATTCAAAAGCTTCGAAAAGCACTCCCCGGGTACGATTGCGGTTCGTGCGGTGCACCAACCTGCCGTGCCTTTGCGGAGGACGTTGTCAGGGGACGCGCAAAGCAGGACGACTGCATTTTGATGCACCGTGACGCGTTTAAAGAATACCTAAAGGAAAAAGAAAATGACGGTAAGTGAGTTTGCGAGCAAAAACAATCTGTCTGTGCTGTCTCTGCCGGAGGGTGAGCGCGAAATAACGGGAGCCTACGTTGGCGATTTGCTTTCCTGGGTTATGGGAAAGGCCACCGCAGGTGACGCCTGGGTGACCATAATGTCGAATCAGAACGTGGCAGCGGTTGCAGCACTTACAGACGTAGCCTGTGTGATTTTTGCAGAGGGCGTGAAACCGGAAAGTGCGGTCATTGAAACAGCCGCCGCAAAGGGAATAAACCTTCTCTCGTGCGAGGCGGACGCATACAGCATCTGCTGTACGCTTTCAAAATGTCTATGAACAGATACTTTTATGATTTGCACGTTCATTCCTGTCTGTCGCCCTGTGCGGACGACGACAACACGCCGAATAACCTAGCGGGAATGGCGGCGGTCTGCGGTCTGCAAATAATGGCGCTGACCGACCACAACACCTGCGAAAACTGCCCTGCGTTTTTCGCTGCGGCAAAGAAAAACGGCATAATTGCCGTGGCAGGAATGGAACTGACCACAGCCGAGGACATTCACGTTATCTGCCTGTTTGAAGACCTTTCGAACGCAATGCGCTTCAGTAAAGAGATTGACAGCCGCAGAATAAAAATTGAAAACCGCACAGACATTTTCGGAAATCAACTCCTGATGGACGAAAATGACGAGGTTATAGGTGAAGAGCCGCATCTGCTTTCAAATGCCACAACAGTGAGCATTGACGATGCGCCCGACCTTGTTCGGTCCTTTGGCGGAATTTGTTATCCGGCCCATATCGACCGCGAGGCAAACGGAATTATCTCGGTTTTGGGAATGCTGCCGAAAACACCGCGCTTTTCGTGTGTGGAATTTCACAGCGCCGCAAAAATTGCCGAGTATGAGGAGCGCTTTGACCTTAGAGCGATAACAAAGGTTGTGTCTTCGGACGCGCACTATCTTGGTGACGTGAACGAAAATGAAAACAGCTTTTTACTCCCCGACGAGCCATATAGCAGCGCGCGCGTGCGGGAAGAGCTTTTTAAGGTCTTGAGGGGGGACGTGCAATGAAAGAAATATCGCTTAACATTTTAGACATTGCAGAAAACTCTGTAAAGGCAAAAGCCACGCTCACAAAAATTGAAATTACCGAAGAGGGCGAAACCCTCACGGTGAGGATTACCGACGACGGCTGCGGAATGGGAGAAGAAACCCTGCACCGCGTGACCGACCCGTTTTACACCACCCGCACGACAAGAAGCGTGGGGCTGGGAATACCGCTTTTTAAGCTGGCGGCAGAGCAAACGGGGGGATCGTTTTCGATAGAATCCTTGGTGGATGACGGCAAAACCCAAAACCACGGCACAACCGTTACCGCTGTGTTTTATAAAAACCACATAGATTGCACACCGCTTGGCGACGTTGTTGCCACGGTGACCACACTTATACAGGGTCATCCCGAAACGGATTTTTACTTCTGCCACCAAAAAGGTGACGCCGCAGTAACGCTCGACACGCGTGAGCTGAGAGAGGTGCTGGGCAGAGACGTACCGCTTTCGGAATATGAGGTTATTAAATGGATTGAAGAGTTCTTAACAGAACAGTACATCAATCTTTAAAGCTTTAAACTTTTATATTTTTTCAGGGAAAGGGAAGATGATTATGAAAACATTAGCAGAGCTAAAGGCCATCAAAGACAAAATGAAGGACAAGGTTGTTCTTCGTGAAGGCACCACGGATAAGCGTGTTGTTGTCGGCATGGCAACCTGCGGAATCGCGGCAGGCGCACGCCCCGTTCTTAACGCCTTTGTTGAGGGCGTACAGGCGGAAGGACTTGCCCAGGCTGTTTCCGTAACCCAGACAGGCTGCATCGGCATTTGCCAGTTTGAGCCGGTTGTTGAGGTTTTTGAGGCAGGAAAAGAAAAGGTTACCTACGTTAAAATGACTGAAGAAAAGGTAAAGAGGGTAATCGACGAGCATCTTAAAAATGGTAAGGTAGTAGCAGAATACACCATTGCCGAATATAAAGCATAAGCGGAGGTATAAAGCATGATTCGTACACACGTATTGATTTGCGGCGGTACAGGATGTACCTCTTCGGGAAGCGTCAGCATTCAGGAGCAGTTCGCACAGAACATTGAAAAGTACGGCCTTGCCGACGAGGTAAAAATCGTCCAGACCGGATGTTTCGGCCTTTGTGCAATGGGCCCTGTTGTTATCGTCCATCCCGACGGAACGTTCTATAGCCGCGTTGAACCCACGGACGTTGAAGAAATCGTATCAGAGCATCTTCTCAAGGGCCGTGTAGTAACCCGTCTTGAATATAAGGAAGACGAAAAAGCAGAGGAAGTTATTGGAAACGTTTCCCTCAATGATACCGCTTTCTATAAGTCGCAGACACGTGTTGCTCTGCGCAACTGCGGTGTTATCAACCCTGAGGAAATTGATGAATATATCGCAATGGACGGTTATGCCGCTCTCGGTAAGGTTCTCACCGAAATGACACCTGACGACGTTATCAAGTGCATATCCGATTCCGGACTTCGCGGACGCGGCGGCGGCGGATTCCCCACAGGACGCAAGTGGGCTCTCACAGCCGTTAATGAAGCTCCGCAGAAGTATGTTGTTTGTAACGCTGACGAGGGCGACCCGGGTGCATTTATGGACCGTTCGGTTCTTGAAGGCGACCCCCACGCAATCATCGAGGCTATGGCCATCGCAGGTTATGCCATCGGCGCAACACAGGGCTACGTTTATGTCCGTGCTGAATATCCGATTGCCGTTGCACGTTTGGCTCTCGCCATCAACCAGGCAAGAGAGTACGGCCTCCTCGGCAAGAACATCTTCGGCTCCGGCTTTGATTTCAATCTTGACATTCGTCTTGGCGCAGGCGCATTTGTTTGCGGTGAGGAAACCGCACTTATGACGTCGATTGAGGGTAACCGCGGTGAGCCGCGTCCCCGTCCGCCTTATCCGGCAGTTAAGGGACTTTTCGGCTGCCCCACAGTTGAAAACAACGTTGAAACCTTTGCAAATATTCCGCAGATTATTCTCCGCGGTGCAGATTGGTTCGCATCAATGGGAACCGAGAAGTCAAAGGGCACAAAGGTATTCGCCCTTGGCGGTAAGATTAAGAACACCGGCCTTGTTGAAATCCCGATGGGAACAACACTTCGCCACATCATTGAAGAAATCGGTGGCGGCATTCCGAACGGCAAGAAGTTCAAGGCAGCTCAGACAGGTGGTCCTTCCGGTGGATGTCTCCCCGCAGAACTCATCGACACACCTATCGACTTCGACACACTCGTTAAGGCCGGCTCCATGATGGGTTCCGGTGG
>CALDPI010000268.1 GCA_937912045.1 uncultured Clostridia bacterium | reverse complement strand
TACAACAGCGCTATCTACGCGGAGCTTGTTCCTGCGGTTAAATTTGATGAGCTTCGCGATATGATGATTATCACCTATTTTTCGGGTCAGACGAATCTCGGCGGTGACGGCGAATGAAGCAGATAAAACACACGTCGGTTTTTTACACCGTGATTTCGGTTGCGACCTTGCTTCTCTATCTGCTTGACAGCACCGAGATTTTGACACTTAAAATCGGAAATGCACACCCAATGCTTTTTATTCCGCTGCTCGTTGCCGTTGCGATGATGGCGCGCGAATGGGTTGGCCTTGTTTTTGGGTGTGTTATGGGGGTTTTGCTTGATATTACCGCGGCAGGCTCCTACTGCTTTAATTTGATTTTGTTTACGCTGATTGGCTGTGTGTGCGGACTTTTCTGCTCATACCTTGTAAACAACAATATTTATTCTGCGCTGACGCTGTCGGTATGCTCAAGCCTTTTCTATTTCATTATCAAGTGGCTTGTTTTCTTTGTGTTCCGCGGCAACGACGACGCACTTATGTATTTGGTCAATCACACACTTATATCGGCAATATATTCGGCACTTTTCATCATTCCGTTTTATTATATTGTCCGATTTATTTCCAAAAAGACAAACTACACTATTTAAAAGGAGGAAAACAAAATGGCTGCAAACAAGAAAAAAGCATTTACAAAGCACAACGTTGTACTTGCGCTTATTCTTGCTGCCGTTTTGGTTTTTTACTCCTTTAAAATGTTAGACTATCAGGTTGTAAACGCATCGGTTTACAGCAGTCAGTCTAAAAACGCATACTCGAGGACAAGCGTTATCAAGGCGCCGCGCGGCGAGATTCTTGACCGATATGGCAGACAGTTTGCCGTCAACCGCAACGGATATGATATTGTATTCAACCGCGCATATATTGAGCGTGACGAGCTTAATGACCTTATTGTCAAGATGATGACGTTGCTTTCCGAATATCAGACGGTCTGGAATGACGACCTGCCGTTAGAATTAAAGGCTCCTTATGCCTTTTTGGAGGACGAGGCCGCAAAGAAGACGCTACGGCGCATTTTGGGCGTTGCCCACTATGCAACCGCGGAGGACTGTTTTACACAGCTTGTAAAGCGCTATTCCCTTGAGGGACTTGACAGCAATCTGCAGCGTCACATTATGGGTGTCAGGTACACTATGGAGGTTGCGAACTTCTCCATTGCCAACCCATACACCTTTGCTTCCGACATTTCCGAAAAGCTTATGCTCCGCATCAGCGAGTCGGCGTTTATGGTGGACGGAATTTCGGTCAACACCGTGCCTGTGCGTGAATATGTTGAGGGCACGCTTGCCTCTAACATCATCGGCACTGTCGGTGCTATGAACGCGGAAAGCTGGGAAAAGCTGCGCGACAAGGGCTATTCGTACAGTGATAAAATCGGTGTTACGGGAATTGAGGCTGAGTATGAGGAGGAGCTTCACGGCACAGACGGCGAAATTACCTACACGCTTGACGGAAACGGAAACATTATTAAAACCGAGGTTACAAAGGCACCTATCCCCGGAAAGACCTTAATACTCTCTCTTGATAAAAAGCTGCAACAGAGCACACAAAACGCTCTTGAGACGCTTATCACCACCCTCAACTCCGAGGGAGGAACGGCGACGGGCGGTGCCGCGGTTGCAATCGACATAAAGACGGGTGAGGTTCTGCTTTCGGCAAACTACCCAACCTTTGATATTAACGACTATTTTAAAAAATATAACGAGCT
>CALDPI010000267.1 GCA_937912045.1 uncultured Clostridia bacterium | reverse complement strand
AAAAAATCATAAAGCGTGTGGGCAGTGGAATAACACCGCTTGATGAGCGCTCGGGCGTGGGGTGCGATATGTCGGCCTTTTTATGCCTTGCACTTTGCACCTGCTTTGGCCTGCCCGTCAGCACCTCCCACACCAAAACCGCGGCCGTTGTGGGTGTGGGCTGTTCGCGCGGGGTTCTGAACGTGCGCGCCTTTTCGGGCATTGCGCTTGCCTGGGTGGTGACGCTTCCCGCCTGCTTTCTTATCAGCTTTTTCATAACAAAAATTTGTATATAAATATATTATCAAAAAGACAATAATCGTTGACAAAATGAGAAGTTTAAGGTACACTTAAATTGTTAAAATTTTGGAAAGGATGCGATTTTTTTGACAGCATACGAGCTCGCAAAAGAAAAATACGCAAAATACGGGGTTGACGTTGAAAAGGCTATAAACACCCTTAAAAACGTGCCCGTTTCACTTCACTGCTGGCAGGGTGACGACGTTATCGGTTTTGACCACGACGGGCCCCTCACGGGCGGTATTCAGACAACCGGTAACTATCCCGGAAAGGCCACCACACCCGAGCAGCTGCTTGCCGATATGGACAAGGCAATGTCGCTTTGCCCCGGCAAGAAAAAGCTCAATGTTCACGCCTGCTATGCCATTTTTGAAAACGGCGAATTTGCCGACCGCGACAAGTTAGAGCCCCGTCACTTTAAAAAGTGGGTTGACTTTGCAAAGGAAAGAGGAATGGGAATTGACTTTAACCCCACATTCTTCTCTCACCCCAA
Organism: uncultured Clostridia bacterium; assembly: GCA_937912045.1. Lineage (GTDB taxonomy): Bacteria > Bacillota > Clostridia > Oscillospirales > Acutalibacteraceae > SIG589. Next base: position 3,510 of record CALDPI010000267.1, on the reverse strand, counting down.
GGTAAAGGACGGTCTCACACTTTCGAGTCCCGATGAAGAAACGCGCAACTTCTGGATTGAGCACGGCAAGGCCTGCATCAGAATTTCGCAGTATTTTGCCGAAGAAACAGGCATTCCCTGCGTTATGAACATCTGGACGGGCGACGGATATAAGGATATCCCTGCCGACAGAATGGGCCCCAGAATGAGATATAAGGAATCAATTGAAGCCATTCTTTCGGAGCCGTTTGATAAAAACCTTGTAAAGCCCTGTGTTGAGTCCAAGGTTTTCGGCATTGGAGTCGAGTCGTTCACAGCCGGCTCTGCCGAGTTCACACTGAGCTTTGCCGCCACACACGACGGCTGCCTGCCGCTGATGGATAACGGCCACTATCATCCCACAGAGGTTGTGTCGGACAAGATTCCTGCGCTGCTCTGCTTCTACCCCGAGATTGCGTTACATATCACAAGAGGCGTTCGCTGGGATAGTGACCACGTGCTCATTCTTGACGACGAAACCAAGGAAATTGCAAAGGAAATCGTAAGAAACGACGCGCTTGACAGGGTTTATATGGCGCTTGACTATTTTGACGCTTCCATCAACCGCATTTCTGCCTGGGTTGTCGGCTTCAGAAGCTGGCAGAAGGCGCTGCTTTCGGCGCTGTGCACACCCAACGCTCTGCTTAAGGATTTGCAGGACAAGGGCGAGTTCTCAAAGCTTATGGTTGTAAGTGAAGAGATTAAAATGCTTCCCTTCGGTGAAATCTGGGAGCACTACTGTGAGACAGAGGGCGTTACCGCCTCGGCTGACTGGTTTGACGAGGTAGTCAAATACGAAAATGAGGTTCTCTCAAAGAGATAATAAAAAAGCCGTGAAGCAAAAGCTTCACGGCTTTTCTCTTTAAAGCAATTCTTCAACCGTTACACCGCGCGGCTCCTGCGGTGTGGAAAAGGCAATCTGCGTTTCGGTGCTGCCGAATTTTTGCAGATTTCCGATAAACAAATCAAGGTTTTCGGTTGTGTCAAAGGCGACCTTTATGTGCATGGAAAAATGGCCCGTTACGCAGCTGCATTCAAGCACGTTGGGGTGCGAGCAGATAAAGGGATAAAACTCAGGCTTTTGGTCGGGGTGTAATTCGAGGTTTATAAAGGCGATAATGGGGAACCCAAGCTTTTTAAGATTAAGCTCGGCACGGTATCCCGAAATGATGCCCTCCTTTTCCAACCGCTCTATACGGGCGGCGGTGGCAGGGGAGGAGAGAAAAACGCTTTCGGCAATCTGCTTTAAGGGCATACGTGCGTTTTTCTGCAAAAGGGATAAAATTTTAATATCAATACTGTCCATTTGGCTCACCTCTTAATAATAATAAGCGAAAAGTGGCGGCAAGTCAAGGCTTGTGCCTGTTTTGCGAAAAAATATAAAGCTGTGGCGGTTGACTTTAGGGTGCAGTTATAATAAAATGTGTATAAGGAAAAGAGGTGGAAGCGTGAGGGGTTGTTGTTTTACGGGTTACAGACCCGAAAAAAGTCCGTTCCCGTATGATGAGCGGAACGCGGAGTATCTGCGGTTTGAAAATAAGTTGACCGAGGTGCTGGCAGAGGCACTCCGTGACGGGTATGACACCTTTTATTGCGGCGGCGCAATGGGGTTTGACCTGCTTGCAGCAGAGCTTTTGCTGCTTATGCGGAGAAACAACAGCTTTAAGCTTATAATGGCGCTTCCGTTTCGCGCACAGGCGGCAAAATTCCCGTTTGAGTGGCAGCGCCGTTACAGAGAGGTTTTGCGTGCCGCGGACGAGGTCGTTTATCTGTCTGACGAGTACCACGCTCGCTGTTATGCCGATCGCAACGAATATATGGTTGACAACAGCGAACGTGTCATAACCTTTTGCGACGGCAAAAAAGGCGGTACAGTTAACACCCTGCGCTACGCGCGGCAAAAGGGAAGAGAGATTGTAAACGTGGCAGAGGAGCTCAAAAAACCGCTCAACTACACCATTTTTGAAGTGATAAAAGGAGAATAAAAATGTTAAGCGAAAAGGCAAAATGGATTTGGGAAAACGATGCACCCCAAAAAAACGAGTTTGCGTATTTTGAGGGTGATTTTTCTTATCACGGCAGCAAAGCAGAGTTTTTTGTTGCGGCAGAAACCGATTATATTCTTTACATAAACGGAAAGCAGGCGGCGTTTTGCCAGTTCCCTGCATACCCGTTTGTGAAGTATTATGACAGCATAGATATAACCCCCTACTGTGTGGAGGGAAAGAACACCTTTGCGCTTACGGTGCGGTATGAGGGACTTAACAGCTCGACCCACATTGACGACGGCGCAGGCGTTATTTTCACGCTTTCGGTCGACGGAGCGGTGGAAGCATACAGCAACGAGGAAACAAGAAGCGGAAAAGACGGCAGATACGTTCAGCATGGCGACAGAAAAATCACAGGACAGCTTGGCTTTGCTTCGGATATGTGCTGTGGCGAGGCGGTGGCAGACGGCCGCTCTGTCATTGTGGAAAAGACCTATAACATTCTGCCGCGCCCCGTTAAAAAGGCAGAGCTGCAGCCGACGGTGCTTGGCAAGAAAATCAAGGAAAACATTTATGATATCGGTCGTGAAACGGCAGGCTATCTTTACATAAAGGTGAAATCGGACCGCGACAGCACCGTTAAAATTTCGTACGGACAGCATCTGGATGATGGCTGTGTGCGCGAAGAGATTGGCGACAGAAAATTCTATCTTTATTTTCACACAAAACCCGGTATTCAGGAGTTTTCGCAGTATTTTGTAAAGATTTCGGGCAGATATTTACAAGCTCAGCTCGAAGAGGGAACAGAGCTTTTGGATATCGGTGTTATACCGGTGCTCTATCCGCAGCTAAAGCGGCCGTATAAGCTGGAAAACGAGCTTGACCAGAAGATATACGACGTGTGCGTCCGCACGCTCAGACTTTGTATGAATCTGCACTATGAGGACACTCCGTGGCGAGAGCAGGCGCTTTACGTGCTTGACTCGCGCAATCAGATGCTTTGCGGATATTACGCCTTTGAGGAAACCGAGTTCCAACGCGCCAACATTGCGTTTATGGCTCTTGGCACAAGACCCGACGGCTTTTTGGAGCTGACCTATCCTGCAATCAACACTCCTGCAATTCCGTTTTTCTCGGTTATGTATCCTGTCGCGGTGTATGAGTATATCAAGCACACGGGCGACAAAACCATTTTGCGTGAAACAATGCAGGTTATGCTACGGATAATGAATAACTTTAAGGAAAAGCTTGACGAAACGGGTCTTATCAAATCGTTCCCCGCGCCGTACTGGAATTTTTACGAATGGACAGACGGCAGCGCCGACTTGATTCCCAGCGCAAAAACAGTCGTTCCGTGGGAGTATTATCACCTGATTTTAAACTGCGCATTTATCTATTCGGGCGAGATGTTTAAAGAGCTGTGTCAGATGGCAGACGTGGAATGGGATGCGGATTTTGACAGCATAATGCTTGAAAACTCCGAAGACCCCGGAAGCAAAACAAG
>CALDPI010000266.1 GCA_937912045.1 uncultured Clostridia bacterium | reverse complement strand
AAACGGTTTTTCCCGTGGATAGCCAAGGCTACCCCAAAAATGATGTAGTTTTGATAAACGGCGAAGAATATTCCATCGCGGGTAGTTATAACACAGACACTGAAAATATAACCGAACCAACAGTACTTGAAATCAAGAAGCAGGAAAAAATTAAAATTGTAGTCGCAGACCACGATTTTTATCCGTATGATTGGTGTATAGAAAAGACAGAGGGTATAAGCGCCACAACACATACCGATTCGTATAACGAAAACAAAGGCGATATACCTGATGGTGCAAGTAGTGGAATAAGGATTTTCGAAATCACCGCAGACCAAAATGCGAAAGAAATTATTTTAACCCACAAAGCCTATTCGCTAAACGAAGAAAATAGCTGGACAGAAGAAGATTTTTTAGCAGTGTGCGAACAGGTAATAATTAAACTTTCATAAATATCAAAACCGCTACCTCGTATGAGGTGGCGGTTTTTAATTATAACTGTCTTGCTGTTTTAAAAAGTCCCTCAACCTCTGTCTTCAGTAAAGGGTGCTCTTGAAGTGTCGGGTCTTTTTTTACAAGTGCCCTAGCCTCTTCGCCTGCAATGCGCATAGCATTTATATCGGTCTGCATATCGGCAATTTTAAGCTCGGGCAGACCGTGCTGCCTGTGACCGAGAAAATCGCCGGGCCCGCGCGCCTGCAGGTCGGCATCGGCAATCTTAAAGCCGTCGGTGGTGGAGCAAAGCGTGTGGAGCCTGTGCTGAGTAATATCGTCCTTGGCATCGGTAACAAGCACACAGGTTGCCGCATCCTTTCCGCGTCCAACGCGTCCGCGCAGCTGGTGTAGTTGCGAAAGTCCAAACCGCTCGGCATTTTCAATTACCAAAACCGTCGCGTTCGGCACGTCAACACCAACCTCAACAACCGTTGTGGCTATAAGAAGCTGTATTTCGTTCTCCGCAAAGGCTTTCATAACAGCGTCCTTGTCTGAAGGCTTCATCTTGCCGTGTAAAAGACCGAGTTTATAATCCTTGAAAACACCGCCCTGCAGCTTTTCATAATATTCCTCGGCAGAGCACAAGGGACTGTCGCCCTCTTCAACCAAAGGGCAGATGATATAGCCTTGTCTGCCTTTGGAAATTTCGGCCTTTATAAAATCATATATTCGGCTGTGATAACCGCTGCCCACCGCAAAGGACTTAACAGGACTGCGCCCCTTCGGTAATTCGTCAATCACGCTTATGTCAAGGTCACCGTAGATTATAAGCGCAAGCGTGCGCGGAATGGGCGTTGCAGACATAACCAGCGTGTGCGGATGCTCACCCTTGTCGGCAAGGCGACGGCGCTGTGCCACGCCAAAGCGGTGCTGCTCGTCGGTGATGACGAGCGCGAGATTTGAAAACTCAACGTCGTCAACAAGCAATGCGTGCGTGCCCACAACAACTGAAACTTCACCGAGAGATAACGCCGTTTTAATGCGTTCTTTCTCTTTTTTCTTGCAGGAACCCGTCAAAAGCTCAATATGTAATGAATCTCCGAAAAATTTTCGTAAAGTGTCATAATGCTGCTCTGCAAGTATCTCTGTCGGCGCCATCAAAGCCGCTTGATATCCGTTTTTAACACAGGTGTATATAAGGGCTGCCGCCACCGCGGTTTTGCCGCTTCCAACGTCGCCCTGGATAAGCCTGTTCATACGCTTTCCGCTTTGCATATCGGCAACGCATTCGTTTATAACACGAGTCTGTGCACCTGTGGGTGCAAAGGGAAGACGGTTTATAAATTCTTGGCTGTAATCATTTTTAAGGGCAATACCTGCGCCTGTGTTTCCGTTTCGCGTCAGCGCAAGCCCCGTTTGCAGCATAAAAAGTTCCTCAAACATAAGGCGGCGCCGCGCGGCAAAAAGTGCCTCATCCGATGCAGGAAAATGTATCTGCTTTAGCGCATAGGAAAGGGAACAGAGCTTATATTTATCCAAAAGTTCTTGTGGCAACGGGTCGGCAATTTCCAGCATAAGTGCGTTCCCGACCGCCTTTTCAATAACGCTTGACGGCAATCCCTCACAGGCAGGATAAACAGGATGAATTCCAAAAAAATTCTCCTCGTGAATTTCGGGTGACGACATCTCGCGGTAAAACGGACTGCCCGAAATCTTGCCGTAAAATAAATATGTACTGCCCGTGTGCAGTTGTTTTGCAAGATATTTCTGGTTAAAAAGCGTCACAGCAAGCCGCCCGCTGTCATCGGCAATTAAAAAGCGGTAGGTCGTCATACCGCGTCTGTGCACGTGCTCCTCAATGGGTGTCACAATCTCGGCTTTAACGCAGACCGTTTGTGAAACCTCACACTCGTAAATCGGTGTTATGTTTTGATAATCGGTGTATGCACGCGGATAATAGCGCAAAAGGGCGCCGACCGAATCGACACCCAGTTTTGCAAACAACTGTGCTCTTTTTTCGCCAACGCCCTTCAAGTATTGAATACTTCTGTTCATTTTACTCCACCGAGATGATAAAGTAATAAATCGGTTGCATACCCTTAATAAAGGTGAACTCAACCTTATTTGCAAATTTTGCATTAAGCTCTGCTTCAATGGTTGCAGCCTGCTCGTCGGTTACGTCCTCACCGTAAAGCACGGTAACAAAGCTCGAATCGCGGTTAAGCAGTTGCTTTATAAGCTTTTGAATGCAACGGCTCATATCGGTCTCAACAAAGGAAACCTTGCCGTTTGCCAGCGCCAGAAGCTCGCCCTTTTTAATCTTGTGTCCCTCATAATCGGAATCTCTTGCCGCAAAGGTAATCTGACCTGTGCCAACGCGACTATAGGCATTGCGCATATTAATTGCGTTATCCTCGTCGCTTGCATCGGGGTCGTATGCCAGCATGGCAGAAATTCCCTCAGGGATTGTGCGTGTGTGCAGAACAATAACCTTTCTTGTGCTAATCGGAATGGCCTGTTCAGCCGCCATAATGATGTTTTTATTGTTGGGCAGAACAAAAACTGTCTCTGCGGGGGTAAGCTCAATGGCCTTTAAAATATCGTCGGTGCTCGGGTTCATTGTCTGACCACCACTAACGAGAGAGTCAACACCCAAATCGTTAAACAGCGCCTCAATACCCTCACCTGCGCAGACCGAAACAAAGCCAACGGGCTTTTCGGGTGCCACAGGGGTATAGGTTTCGGTGCGTGTGCTGTTTTGTGCAGGGGTGGGTTTCTTTTCTTTGGTGTCGTGCTTGGCACGCTCGTGCTGGTCGCGCATATTCTCAATCTTGAGATTTACAAGTTGACCAAACAAAAGTCCGTTTTCAATAGCGTTACCGGGATGGTCGGTGTGAACGTGAACCTTAATGATTTCATCGTCGTCAACAACAACAACGCAGTCGCCAATTCCCTCAAGGAATGTGCGAAGCTCAGACGGCTCCTTAGTAACCTCGGGGTTGCGGTTAACAATAAACTCTGTGCAGTAGGTAAAGGTGATTTCACTGTCAAACTCGCCTGCAACGTTGCGTTCTTCACTCTGTGCAGCGCCACCCTCAGAAGCGGAGGCACTTTCAATCATAACGCCGTTTTTAAGTACGGAATACATACCGTCGAGTATAACGCATAATCCCTTTCCGCCTGCGTCAACAACGCCGGCCTTTTTGAGAACGGGCAAAAGCTCAGGCGTTAGT
>CALDPI010000265.1 GCA_937912045.1 uncultured Clostridia bacterium | reverse complement strand
CAAGGACGTCGAACTTGCCAAGGCGCAAATCGCGTATAATCTCCATTCGTTCCATAGTGTCAATATCATAATGCATATACCGCACGGCAATGTTAAGCTGCTCTAAATACTCGGTCAAATCCTCCGCCATTTTTTTGGTGAGGGTTGTGACGAGCACGCGTTCACCGCGCGCGGCGCGCATATTAATCTCGGACACGAGGTCATCAATTTGTCCCTCGCTTGAGCGGACGTCGATTTCCGGGTCAAGAAGTCCTGTGGGACGAATGACCTGCTCGGCAATTTGGGTGGCCTTGTCCTTTTCGAGCTCGCCCGGTGTGGCGGACACGAATACCGCCTGATTTACGTGGCTGTAAAACTCGTCAAAATTGAGCGGTCGGTTATCAAATGCGGACGGCAGGCGGAAGCCAAACTCGACAAGGTTTTCCTTTCGGCTGCGGTCGCCGCCGTACATACCGCGCACCTGCGGCAGTGTTACGTGTGATTCATCGACAAACAGCAGATAATCGTCGGGAAAATAGTCGAGCAGAGTGAACGGTGTGCTGCCTGCAGGTCTGCCCGACAGCACGCGTGAATAGTTTTCAACACCCTTACAAGTGCCGATTTCACGCAGCATTTCAATATCGTACTCGGTACGCTGACGAATGCGCTGTGCCTCGATTAGCTTGCCGTTTTCAGTGAAGAATTTCACGCGTTCTTCCATTTCGTCCTCGATATTTTTAAGCGCGTCGTTCATTTTGTCAGGTGGGACGATATAATGCGAGGCAGGATATATTGCAATATGCTTTAGCGTATTTTTTATCTCGCCCGTCAGGGTATTAATCTCACAAATGCGGTCGATTTCGTCGCCGAAAAACTCAACGCGAATGGCGGCATCGCCCGAATATGACGGAAAAACCTCCACCACGTCACCGCGCACACGGAACTTGTTACGCGTGAAGTTAATATCGTTTCTTTCGTACTGTAAATCGACAAGCTTTTTAAGCAGCTCGTCGCGGCTTTTTTGCATTCCCGTACGGAGTGAAATGACCATGCTGCGATAGTCAATGGGGTTGCCGAGGCTGTATATGCATGACACGCTGGCAACGATTATTACGTCGCGCCTTTCGGAAAGGGCGCAAGTAGCACTGTGGCGCAGCTTGTCAATCTCGTCATTTATGGACGAGTCCTTTTCGATATAGGTATCGGTGCCGGGAATGTAGGCCTCAGGCTGATAGTAATCATAGTACGAAACAAAGTACTCAACCGCGTTTTCAGGGAAGAATTCGCGGAACTCAGAACACAGCTGTGCGGCAAGAGTTTTATTGTGAGCGAGAACGAGGGTGGGACGGTTTACACGCTCGATAATATTCGCCATAGTAAAGGTCTTACCCGAACCCGTAACACCGAGGAGCACCTGTTCTTTATCTCCCCTGTTTAATCCCTCTACAAGCTTGTCAATCGCTTGCGGCTGGTCGCCTGTGGGTTTATAATCGCTGTGCAAAACGAACTTATCCATTCCCTCACCTCACTTTTAATTATTATACCACAAAAATAATATAAGTAAAGAAAAAGCAGATGCGGTGCATCTGCTTTTTAAAAATTACTTTATAAGGCTTTCGCCGTCCATTTCAGCGGGTTTAGGAAGTCCCATAACTTTAAGCATTGAGGGGGCGATGTCGGCAAGGCGGCCGCCTTCCTTTAATTCGCAATCATAGCCCACAACACAGAACGGAACGGGGTTTGTTGTGTGAGGTGTGAACGGGTTGCCGTCCTCGCCCACCATACAGTCGGCGTTGCCGTGGTCGGCGGTTATGAAGAGTACGCCGTCCATCTCGCGAACTGCATCAGTTACCTTGCCAACGCAGGTGTCAACTGCCTCGACCGCTTTAACTGCGGCATCAAAAACGCCTGTGTGTCCTACCATATCACAGTTTGCAAAGTTTAGGATTACGGCATCATATTTGCCACTTTTTATCTGCTCGCAAACGGCATCACACACGGGGTATGCGCTCATTTCGGGCTGTAAATCAAAGGTGGGAACGTCGGGCGACTGAATGAGAATTCTGTCCTCGCCCTCAAACGTCTTTTCCTCGCCGCCGTTAAAGAAGAAGGTTACGTGTGCATACTTCTGTGTTTCGGCAATGCGGAGCTGGGTTTTGCCGTTGGCGGCAAGATACTCGCCAAGGGTCATTTTGAGCTCTTCCGGCGGATATGCAACGGTTACGTTGGGCATTGTTTCATCGTACTGCGTCATACAAACGTACTTCACAGGGAAGAAGCCGTTTTTACGGTCAAATCCGTCAAATGCTTCATCAACGAAGGTGCGTGTAAACTGTCTTGCGCGGTCGGGGCGGAAGTTGAAGGAAACAACACTGTCCCCTGCTTTAATCATTCCGTCCTCTGCTACGACGGTGGGGACTATAAACTCGTCGGTTACGCCCTCTGCGTATGACTTGTTCATTGTATCAACGGCACTGTTGTTTTTATTGCCCTCGCCATAGACCATTGCGGCATATGCCTTTTCAACTCTGTCCCAGGCAAAGTCGCGGTCCATTGCGTAAAATCTGCCCATTACGGTTGCGATTTTACCAACATCCAACTCCGCCATTTTTGCTTCTAAGTCAGAAAGGAAACCTGCGCCGCTGGTTGTTGAAACGTCACGTCCGTCCATAAGGGCGTGAACGAAAACCTTTGTAAGACCGTATTTCTTGGCCATTTTGAGCAGGCCGTAAAGATGGTCAATATGGCTATGAACGCCGCCGTCCGACACAAGACCGATGAGGTGAAGTGCGGTGCCGTTCTGCTTGCAGTTTTCCATTGCATCCTGCAGAACCTTTATATCATAAAACCTGCCGTCCTCGATATCCTTTGAAATCTTAACGAGCATCTGGTACACAACGCGGCCTGCGCCGATGTTGGTATGGCCAACCTCACTGTTGCCCATCTGTCCGTCGGGAAGACCAACGTCCAGTCCCGATGCGCCGATGGTTGTGAACGGGTTTTCGGCAAAGAGCTTTGAAAGATTGGGTGTTTTGGCGGTGTGAATGGCGTTGCCGTCACAGCACTCTCTGATGCCAAAGCCGTCCATTATACATAATACTACGGGTTTTTTCATTTATTTTACCTCACAAAATGGGCGGGATATTTTTTTACCCCGCCCAAATTCATTTTAATTATTTAGATGCAGCCTTTACGATTATGCTGAAGTCCTCTGCCTTGAGGGATGCGCCGCCGATGAGGCCGCCGTCAACGTTAACCTTGGAAAGAAGCTCGTCTGCATTCTTTGCGTTCATAGAGCCGCCGTACTGAACGGTCACTGTTTCTGCAACGTCCTTACCGAACATCTCTGCGACTGCGGCACGGACAAAGCCGTTGCCCTCGTCTGCCTGCTCTGCTGTTGCGGTTACGCCTGTGCCGATTGCCCAAACAGGCTCATAAGCGATGATTACGTTCTTGAGCTGCTCTGCGGTCACGTTGGTGAGAGCCATCTTGGTCTGGAACTTAAGCAGAGTTTCAGTATAGCCGAGCTCTCTCTGCTCGAGTGTTTCGCCAACGCAGACAATAGCGGTAAGGCCTGCACCGAGTGCTGCGAGTGTGCGGAGATTTACGGTCTGGTCGGTTTCGCCAAAGTACTGACGTCTTTCGCTGTGGCCGATTACAACGTATT
>CALDPI010000264.1 GCA_937912045.1 uncultured Clostridia bacterium | reverse complement strand
GTTTTAATTCCTCTGCCTTTGCCTGTCTTAACGTGCCCATAAGCTCACAGCCTGCGGCGCACATATGTCCGCCGCCGTTCATCCCGCTGCAGATTTTGGCAACGTCAACAGGCGGATATGAGCGCATTGATATTTTCCAATTTTTCGCACCGCGCTGACGCAGCGTAACACCGACAAGCACGCCCTCTATCGAGCGCGGAATGGCGGTTATGCCGTCCAAATCCGTATCGGTGCAGCCGCTTTCCCTCATCATTTTGGTGGTTATTGCCATAATGGCGCACCTGTCGTCAAAGCAAAGCTCGACCGAGCTGAGTGCCGCCTTTTCAATAGCCATTCGGCTTTTGGTTTTGGTGTCAAACATTATGCGGTTTATTTCCGATTCCTCTATGCCGTACACCATAAGCTCTGCCGCAATTACGTGGGTTTTCGGCGTTGTATTGGAAAATTTGAAGCAGCCTGTGTCGGTGGCGATGCCTGTGTAAAGCGCCGCCGCGATGGTTTCGTCAAAGGTGACGCCCAGCTCACGTATTATATCATACACACACTCTGCCGCGGCTGCCGCGGTGCCGTCCAAAAAGAGCTTTTCTGCAAAGTCGCGGTGGGAAACGTGGTGGTCGATTGCAAATTTTATTTTGCCCTCGTACTGCTCGCGAAGCTTACCCAGAAGCTTTGCATCTGCCACGTCAACCGAAATCACAGTTTCCTCTTTGAATTTCGGAAAGGTAATCTTTTTTGTAAAAAAGTCGTACTGTGACGGGATTTTATCGGCACAGATGACGCGTGCATTCTTTCCCATTTTTAAAAGTGCGCTGCAAAGCGCGTGTGACGAACCAAGCGTATCCCCATCGGGTAACGCGTGTGTGAGTATAAGATAGTTATCGTTCTGACGCAAAAATTCGCATGCTGTTTTCAGGTTGCATCTTTCAGATTTAAACATCCTCTTCGCCTCCGCCCTGTGTTTCGGGGAGGGAATCTATTATGCGCGAGATGTGGGCACTCCTCTCGATTGAGTCGTCCGCCACAAAACGAAGCTCCGGCACCTTCCTGAGAGAGAGCCTGCTTCCAAGCTCTCTGCGCAGGTAACCGGCGGCATTTTTAAGTCCCTTAACCGATTCCACGGTTGCTTTGGCACCTTCTATTGCGCTGACGTAAACCGTAGCGTAAGAAAGGTCTCCCGAAACGTTGATTTTTACAATACTGAGCAGACTGCTGATGCGTGGGTCTTTAAGCTCACGAAACAGCTCAGACAGGGCAACGCGGATATCAGATGTTATTCTGTCAATTTTATATCCTGCCATCAGTCTCTGTACTCCTCCATAATATATGCTTCAAATATATCGCCGTTTTTAACGTCTGAGAATTTCTCAAGTCCGATACCGCATTCATAACCCTGCGCTACCTCCTTGACGTCGTCCTTAAAGCGACGGAGAGATGCCATCTTATCCTCGGCGATTACGATGCCGTCACGCACTACGCGGATGAGGCAGTTTCTTGTAATCTTGCCGTCTGTGATATAGCATCCTGCGATTGTACCAACGTTGGAAATCTTGTAGGTATCGCGGACCTCCGCAGTACCCATTTCTGCCTCGCGGTATTTGGGGGCAAGCATACCCTTCATAGCCGCCTCGATTTCCTCGATGCAGTCGTAAATTA
>CALDPI010000263.1 GCA_937912045.1 uncultured Clostridia bacterium | reverse complement strand
CGAAGGCGATAATCGAGTTTGCAACCAACGCCTCAAAAACCTATGCCGCGTATATGCAGGAGGATTCGTCACTCGGAAAGGTGGCCGCCTTCTTCGACAAAAAGTGCGAGTTTTATGAAAACATCCGCACAAGTCTTGTGACCTTTGCGCTTGACCACGAAAGCTACCGCTTTGAAAATGTAAAAAGCGGCGACGTTTATAAATATTCAGACGAGGTTTACTGTTGCCGCGTTGAGTTTACACAGGTTTTGGTCAGAAGAGGCAAGGAATACGAGGACCATTTTAAGAAGAACATCTTTCTTAAAAAATCGGGCAAATCCTACCTCGTTTTCGATATGCAGAGCATAGAGGGTTAAAAATATGAACTTGTTTGAGCTTTCAATTCTCGATTTCATAAGGGAAAACTTCACCTGCAAGGCGCTGGACGTTTTTATGCCGTTCATTACAAAATTCGGGGACCACGGTCTTTTCTGGATTGCACTTTCCGTCTTCTTTTTAATCTTCAAAAGGACGAGGAAGATGGGTCTTACAATGGGCCTTGCGCTGCTAATCGGATTTATAACGGGCAATATGTTTCTCAAAAATGTTGTTGCGCGTATCCGCCCGTATGACCTGAACGACGGCGTAACACTTTTGGTGTCGCGCCTTTCGGATTTTTCATTCCCGTCGGGACATACGCTGGCATCGTTCGAGGCGGCAACCGCCATCACCCTTTATGATAAGCGCATTGGTATTCCCGCGCTTGTGCTGGCAACGCTCATAGCGCTTTCAAGGCTTTATCTTTACGTGCATTACCCAACCGACGTGCTTGCAGGCGCGGCACTCGGAATCGGAATTGCGTTTCTCTCTTTCTTTATCATCAAAAAGGCAGAAGAGAAAATACTGTCTTCAAAAAACCGCGTTTAACCACGCGGTTTTTTTATTAGAAAACACTTGACAATCGGGGAAAAATGGTATAGTATTCTTTTATTGAATATTATTATATAATGAAAGGACGGGTAAGGTTATGTTTAAAAACTATTACTTTTACTATTATTTTAACAAGGGCTGCCCGTTTACTTTCGGTGGAAAAAGATAGTTTTCCGCAATAAGTATTTCGGACAGTCCGCAACCGCGTGTGCCTTTTTTGGCATATGTGTTTGCGGCTTTTTTATTGGGGTGATTTTTTGGTTAATGAAAGAATGCTTGCGCTTGGAAAAAAGCGCTCCTGCATACGCGAAATATTTGAATATTCTATGCGCCGCAAGGCAGAAATCGGGGAAGAAAACGTGTTTGATTTCAGCCTCGGCAACCCAAGCATTCCTGCGCCTGCTGCCGTTACGGAAAGTCTTTGTGAGCTTATAAAGAA
>CALDPI010000262.1 GCA_937912045.1 uncultured Clostridia bacterium | reverse complement strand
GAAGAAACATGCTTATGTTCTTAGCCCCTAAACCCGTAAAATCATAATAGGAGGATTTTTAACATGCCTAAAATTAAAACACACAGCGGTGCAAAAAAGCGTTTTAAGCTTACAAAAACCGGTAAGGTAAAGCGTGCACACGCTTACAAGTCACACATCCTTAACAAGAAGACTACCAAGCGTAAGAGAAATTTACGTAAGACTGTGGTTGCGCACACAACAAATGTAGCAGCAGTCAAGAAAATGATTCCTTATAAGTAAAATAGGGTATTACACAGAATAATGGAGGTTGCTGTAAATGGCACGAGTAAAAGGTGCGTTAGCAACACGCAAAAGAAGAAAAAAGACTTTAAAGCTCGCTAAGGGCTATTTTGGAGCTAAATCTAAGCTCTTTAGAACCGCTAAAGAGGCTGTAATGAAGTCGGGCAATTATGCCTATATCGGACGCAGACTCAAGAAGCGTGATTTCCGTCGTCTTTGGATTACCAGAATTTCTGCTGCTGCAAAGATTAACGGTATGAACTATTCTACATTTATGAACGGTCTTAAGAAGTCCGGTGTACAGTTAAACCGCAAGATGCTTGCTGACCTGGCTGTTAATGATGCTGCCGGTTTTGCTACTCTTGCAGAAACTGCCAAAAAGGCTTTAAGCAAGTAGTTTTTTTGCGCCCGAGGCATACTCTCGGGCGCTTTTTTAGATTTATTAAAAGGTGTGTGTCGGTTGATATCATTCACGGAAATCACAAGCAAAGACAACCCTGTAATCAAGCTTGCAGTTAAGCTGCAAGGCTCCGGCCGCTCCCGTAGGGAGTACGGCCTTTTTGTGATTGAAGGGTTGCGTCTTTGTCGTGATGCCGCAGAGAACGGCTTTAAATTTGAATATCTTCTGTTTACAAGCGAAGCTTTGGAAAAACACGAGGAAACACTCGAATTCCTTTCGATGAATTCGGACAAAAGCCATATGCTGTCTGAAGCAGCATTTTCGAAAATTTCCGACACCAAAACACCGCAGGGTATTATTTGCATATGCAAAACCCCGAACCGTACCGAAAAAATTAAACCAAAGGGAAGGTATATCGCGCTTGAGAATTTGGCTGACCCGTCAAATCTGGGTGCAATTTCGCGCACGGCGGAGGCGCTTGGCATAAGCGGACTGATTTTGTCGCCCGATTGCTGCGACCCGTATTCTCCAAAGTCGCTGCGTGCTTCAATGGGTGCGCTTTTGCGATTGCCGATTATACGCACAACAGATTTTGCCGATGCTCTTTTAAAATCACGCCTTGAGCTTTATTCCTGCGTTGTATCGCCTGATGCAACGTCGGTTACCGATGTTAATTTTGAGGACGGCTGTATTTCTATTATTGGCAATGAGGCCAACGGTCTGACCGAGAAAACGATAAATATTTCCAGCCCCATAACGATTAAGATGACCGGCAGGGCAGAATCGCTTAATGCTGCTGTTGCCGCATCTATTGTTATGTGGGAAATGCAGAGGTAGTTATGAAGTATTGGGTTTGGCTTCAGTGCTGTCTTCGTTTTGGTAATCCTCGCGTAACCGCGGTGTTAGATGCCTTTGGTGACGCGGTTTCGGTATTTAATGCCGATAGAGAAAAACTCGAAAATTCTCGCCTTTTTACGAAGAGTGAGTTAGAACGTCTTTTTGATAAATCACTCGAAGAGGCTGAAAATATACTTGCTGAGTGCAAGAAAAATAATATTGGAATTTTGACCTTTGCGGACAAGGCATATCCCGACCTGCTTCGCAATATTCCCGATTTTCCCATTGTGCTGTATTACAAGGGTGAATTGCCGAACTTTAACGCAATACCGACGGTTTGTATTGTTGGACCGCGTGAATGCTCGGATTTCGGAATTAAGGCTGCATATTCACTTTCTGCACGACTGTCGCGCGGCGGAATTACTGTTATAAGCGGCGGTGCAAAAGGCGTTGATGCGGCAGCACATAATGGTGCCTTGCACGAAAATGCCAAGACGGTTGCGTTTTTACCGTGTGGAATCGGCTATGATTATTTGAAGGCAAACGAAGCTTTGCGTCAGCAAATTGTGAAATCTGGTTGTCTTATTTCAGAATTTCCACCAAATTATCCGCTGAAAACGGGTGCTTTTCAAATCCGAAACCGACTTATGTCAGGCGTAACCTTGGGCACGGTAGTTATCGAGGCGGACGAGCGTAGCGGTGCACTAATTACGGCACGCTGTGCGGCAGAGCAGGGTAGAGACGTTTTTGTTGTCCCGGGAAATCCAACGCTGCCGCAATATAAGGGCTCTAATTTGTTGCTGCGTGACGGTGCAAAGCCGCTGCTTTCCGCAATGGACGTTTTTGAAGAGTATCTTTGTATGTTTGGCGATAAGCTTGATACCAAAAAAGCATTTGAGCCTGCATACAAATACGAGCAACTTAATAATGATAACAATGAAGATGCTAATTCATCAGCTACTGAAATAAAGCAGATAAAAAACGTGTCTGCAGTGGCAGAAGCGATATATACTTCGGCACCGCAGAGCGCATTCTGTATTGATGAATTATCCGTTTTTAATGATTATAATGCATCAGAGCTTATGACGGCTCTGGCAGAACTTGAACTTTTTGGGTATATTAAGGCTGTCCCCGGAGGACGGTATGAAAGAATATAATAAGGAGAAAGAATATGTCGAAACTTGTAATTGTTGAGTCACCGACAAAGGTAAAGAGTATAAAGAAATACTTGGGACCTGATTATGAGGTTATGGCTTCTATGGGCCATATACGTGACCTTCCTAAATCACGTCTTGGTGTTGACATTGAAAAAGGTTTTGTTCCTCAGTACATGAATATGGCTGATAAAAAGGAACTCATTAAATCTCTCAAAAATGCCGCAGCACAGAGTGAAATGGTTTACCTCGCAACCGACCCCGACCGCGAAGGTGAAGCTATTTCTTGGCATTTGGCACAGATTCTTGCTTTGAATACTGATGAAGCCAACCGCGTTGCTTTTAATGAAATTACCGAAAGCGGAGTAAAAAGCGGTATGGCTAATCCGCGTAGCATAAATCAGAGCCTTGTTGATGCACAGCAAGCACGCCGAGTTCTTGACAGAATTGTTGGATATAAAATTAGTCCTTTCCTTTGGAAAAAGGTAAAAAGCGGACTTTCTGCAGGACGTGTTCAGTCGGTCGCTCTCAGACTTATTGTTGACCGCGAAAAAGAGATAAGCGACTTTGTTTCGCAGGAATACTGGACTATTGATGCAAAGCTTTTAAGCGGTAGAAAATCCTTTGAGTCCAGACTATACGGCACCTCCGATGGCGAAAAGGTTGAGATTGGAGATGGTCAGAATGCTGAAAAAATCGTGTCCGAGCTTGACGGTGCACAGTACGTTGTGCTCAACGTTAAGAAGGGCACACGCAACAAACAGCCTGCTCCTCCGTTCACAACCTCCACAATGCAACAGGAGGCTTCGCGCAAGCTCAACTTTAACGGTCAGCGCACAATGAAAATTGCACAGCATCTTTACGAAGGTGTTGACATTCCCGGCATGGGCGTTACAGGTCTTATCACCTATATGAGAACCGACTCTCTGCGCATCTCCGAGGAGGCGAGATTTGCCGCAGGAAAGTATATTACTTCTCGTTGGGGTGAAAAGTATCTTCCCAAAAAGCCGCGTTATTTTAAAACCAAGACCAGCGCTCAGGACGCGCACGAGGCAATCCGTCCTACCAACATTTCTATTGCTCCCGAAAGCATTAAGGATTCGCTTTCTGCAGAGCAGTATAAGCTTTATAAGCTCATTTGGGAGCGTTTCATTGCAAGCTTAATGTCGGCTTGTGTTCAGGATACAATGGCTGTTGATATCGGCGCCAATAATTACATCTTCAAATCAAGCGGCTACAGCGTTAAATTTGACGGATATACCGTGCTTTATGAAGAGGGCAGAGACGTCGAATCGGATGAGGGAGTCGCACTTCCTGAAATGAACGAGGGCGACGTTTTGAAGCTTAAAGCTCTGGTGCCGAACCAGCACTTCACTCAGCCGCCGATGCGCTATACCGAGCCTACGCTTATTAAAGCGCTGGACGAAAACGGAATCGGAAGACCGTCAACCTATGCACCGATTATCTCTAACATTCTGCAAAGAGAATATATCGAGCGCGATAAGAAGTCACTTAAGCCGACAAGCCTTGGTACTATCGTTACCGAGATAATGAAAACCCACTTCAAAAAGATTGTCGATATTAAGTTTACTGCTGGTATGGAAAGCAATCTTGATAAAATTGAAGCTGGTGACCTTGACTGGCAAAACGTTCTGGAAGGATTTTATGGCGACTTTGAGGAAACACTAAAAAAGGCCGAAAATTCTATGGACGGTGTAAGGGTTAAGGTTCCTGCCGTTGAGAGTGACGTTGTTTGCGAAAAATGCGGCAGAAAAATGGTCGTTAAAAGCAGTAGATTCGGCAAGTTTTTGGCGTGCCCGGGATATCCGGAATGTAAAAACACCAAGCCCATGCCCGAAGATGATATAAAGCAGCCCTGTCCAAAGTGTGGCGCAAAGCTTGTAAAGCGTGTTAAGCGCAACACCAATAAGACTTTTTACGGCTGCTCAAACTATCCGAATTGTGACTTTGCCGCACCCGGACTTCCGACAGGTGACGTATGCAAGGAGTGCGGAAGCTTCATTCTTAAAGGCTTTAAGGGTAGAAAGTATTGTATGAATGCCGACTGTCCGACAAGAAAGAAAAAGTAATATGGAATGTATTAAGGTTATCGGTGCCGGCCTTGCAGGCTGTGAGGCCGCACTGCAAATAGCTGCACGTGGTATTCCCGTAAAACTTTACGAACAAAAACCTATAAAACGCTCGCCCGCGCACAAAAGCGATGCTTTTGCAGAGCTGGTTTGCTCAAATTCGCTTAAGGCGGCGCGTATTGATTCTGCCGCAGGACTTTTAAAGGAAGAAATGCGCAGGTTTAATTCTGTTTGCATGGAATCGGCAGAATTGTGCAAGGTTGCCGCTGGCGGCGCGCTTGCCGTTGATAGAGAGCTTTTTTCGGATTATATTACCAAAAAGGTTAAAGAAAACAATTTGATTGAGGTTATATCTGAATCCGTTTCAGAAATTCCTGAGGGAATTGTCGTTATTGCAACGGGACCGCTTACCGACGGCGCACTTGCCGATAGCATAAAACGCAAGTGCAACAGCGAGCATCTCAGCTTCTTTGATGCCGCAGCGCCCATTGTTTCGGCCGACAGCATAAATATGGACATCGCCTTTTTTGCCTCACGTTACGGCAAGGGCGATGACGATTATATTAACTGTCCCATGAACAAAGAGGAGTACGAGCGTTTTCATAAGGAGCTTATATCGGCAGAATCTGCACCTGTTAAGGATTTTGACCGTCCGATTACGGTTTATGAGGGCTGTATGCCGATTGAAATTCTTGCAAAACGCGGTGAGGATTCCATACGTTTTGGCCCTCTGAAGCCTGTTGGTCTTCGCGACCCGCGTACCGACCGCAGACCTTGGGCTGTTGTTCAGCTTCGCCGCGAAAACGCAGACGCCACTATGTATAATTTGGTTGGTTTCCAGACCAATTTAAAATTTGGCGAACAAAAGCGTGTGTTCTCTATGATACCCGGCCTTGAAAACGCCGAATTTCTGCGTTATGGTGTTATGCACCGCAATACGTTTATTGATTCGCCGCGCTTGCTTTCCAAAAATCTTTCCTTAAAGACCGATAAAAATGTCTTTTTTGCAGGACAGATTTCCGGTGTAGAGGGTTATATGGAATCGGCTGCAAGCGGCATTATTGCAGGAATTAACGCGGCAAATCAACTTCTGTGTAGTGAACCGCTTATATTACCGCAGTTTTCAATGATTGGCGCTTTACTTTCGTATATATGTGACGAGAGTGTTAAGGATTTTCAGCCTATGGGGGCAAATTTTGGGGTTTTGCCACCGCTTGAAAATCATATAAGGGATAAGCGTGAAAGATATATGGCACTGTCCCTTCGTTCGCTTGAGTGGTTTGATAAAAATATTACATAAGGGGATTTTTATATGAGGATAGCTGTTGACGCTTTTGGCGGCGATAATGCACCGCTTGAAATAATCAAGGGTGCAAGACTCGCAGCAGATGAATATGGTGTTAATATTTCCTTGGTCGGAATGGCGGATGCTATCAAAAACTGTGCGTCAGAAAACGGAATTTCGCTTGACGGAATTGATGTTGTCGATGCGCCTGACGTTCTTACCATGCACGACGAGCCTACGGCGATTTTGCGTGCCCTTAAAAACAGTTCAATGGCTGTTGCATTTAAGCTCGTTGCCGATGGCGAGGCAGACGCTTTCGTTTCGGCAGGCAGCACAGGAGCTGTTGTTGTCGGCGGAACGCTGATAATTAAGAGAATTAAGGGTATTAAGCGTGTTGCGCTTGGAAGTATGATACCCGGACTTAATAAATCATTTTTGATGATGGATATCGGTGCAAATGCCGATTCAAGACCTGAAATGCTTGCCCAGTACGGCCTTATGGCGTCTGTATATCTCGAGGAGGTTGAGGGAATAAATAATCCTCAGGTAGCCCTGCTCAATATTGGTACAGAGGATACAAAGGGCGACGAGCTGCGACTTGCCGCATATTCACTTTTAAAGGAAGCCCCGATTAATTTTGTCGGAAATATTGAATCGCGCGAAATCATGAAAGGCGACTGTGATGCTGTCATTACTGACGGCTTTACCGGTAATGTTGCACTCAAGCTTATTGAGGGTGTTACAATGTCGTTCTTTAAGCTGTTAAAGGGCGTATTTTATAAGAATATTGTGACAAAGCTTTCCGCCCTTACAATGAAAAAGGGGCTTTCTGAAGTTAAGAAGAAAGCAGATTATTCCGAGGTTGGCGGCGCACCGCTTCTGGGTTGTGCAAGGCCTGTTATCAAAGCACACGGCAGTTCTGATGCTAAGGCGATTAAAAACGCCATTCGTCAGGCAATTACCTATACGCAAAACGACGTTATTGGTAAAATCAGTGCCGGTCTTGAAAAAATGTAGGATGTGTTAAAATGGAATCTCTTGAAAAGAATATCGGTTATATTTTTAAGGATAAATCGTTACTGCGACTTGCGTTGACACACTCGTCTTATGCCAATGAGACGGGTGACCCTAGTCGTTGCAACGAACGACTTGAGTTTTTGGGCGATTCTGTTTTATCTCTTATCGTATCCGAATATATTTTTAAAAATTTTAGGGACAGACCAGAGGGAGAGCTTACAAAGCTGCGTGCATCGCTTGTGTGTGAAAAATCACTTTGTGAGTTTTCACGGCAGATGAACGTTGGCGAGCATATGCTACTCGGTAAGGGTGAAATGCAAAACGGCGGACGCGAGCGCTCCTCAATCCTTGCTGATGCGTTTGAGGCAATTTTGGCCGCAATTTATCTTGATTCCGGTTTTGAGAATGCCAAAAAACATGTTTTACGCTTCGTTAAGGAAGAGCTTGAGCATACCGAGGATGAGGTTTTCAAGGATTATAAAACCACGCTTCAAGAGGTTATACAGAGAAATAGGGAAGAGCATCTTTCTTATATTCTTGTTGATGAGTCGGGTCCTGACCATAATAAGTCCTTCAAGGTTGAGGTTCATTTAAACTCCAACGTTATCGGCAGCGGAATCGGCAAAAGCAAAAAACAGGCCGAGCAGTGTGCCGCAAAACAGGCTTTACAGCTTATGGGTATTGAAGAATGAGCATTGTTCATTCAAACATTTCAATTTTTGTTCCGCATCTCGGATGTACGCATAATTGCAGTTTTTGCAATCAGCACCACATTGCAGGCACCTCTGCTTTGCCGGATGAAACATCCATAGACCGTGCTGTTAAAGCTGCAAAGGGCAGCAAAAAATATTTGCCTCGCACGACGGAAATTGCCTTTTTTGGCGGCAGCTTCACAGCTATTGAAAGGGAATATATGATTTCTCTTCTGGCAGCTGCCCAAAAACATATAAAAAACGGCTCCGTTTATGGCATTCGCGTGTCAACAAGGCCCGATGCCATTGATGACGAGGTGCTGACAATACTTAAAAGCTACGGCGTCACAACTATTGAGCTTGGCGCGCAAAGTATGGATGATGCCGTTTTGCAGAAAAATATGCGAGGACATACCGCAAATCAGGTGAAGACCGCATCAGCACTCATAAAGAAGCACGGCTTTTCTCTTGGCCTTCAAATGATGACGGGCCTCTATGGCAGTAATGATGAGTTGGATGTTCACACGGCAGAGCAGATAATTTCACTCTCGCCCGATTGTGTTCGCATTTACCCGACAATCACTCTGCGTGATACATATTTGGCTGAACTTTATGAAAACGGTAAGTATATTCCACCTGCACTTCAAGATACTGCTTTGCTTTGTGTTAAGCTAAACGCTATGTTTGATATGGCCGATATTCCTGTAATACGGCTTGGATTGCATACGATTGATGCTGAGGCATATATTGCCGGTCCGTGGCATCCCGCTTTTAAAGAGCTTTGCGACTCTTACGTTTTTAGAGAGAAAATAAGTGCACAGCTTAAAAATCTCGGAAAATACGTTGTATTTGTAAACGGCGCTTGCCTTTCAAAAGCGATTGGACAATCGAAAGAAAATATTTTGTATTTTAAAAATCTCGGATATGAGATTTCTGTGAAAAAAGACGATAGTTTAAATGTAAATGAATGTTTAGTTAAAGGGTGTTAAAAACATGCTGTTGCGTTCAATAGAAATTCAGGGTTTCAAATCTTTTGCAGACAAAACAACGCTTAAATTCGGTAAAGGAATAACTGCGGTTGTTGGACCAAACGGCAGCGGAAAAAGCAACATTTCCGATGCTGTGCGTTGGGTTTTAGGCGAACAGTCCACAAAAAATCTGCGCGGTCAGTCTATGGAAGACGTTATTTTCGGCGGTACTGCCGACCGACGTCCCCACGGCTATTGCGAGGTTACTCTGGTAATTGACAACTCAGACCGCAGTTTAAATTTTGATAATGATACCGTTGCCGTTACAAGAAGATATTATCGCTCTCACGAGAGTGAGTACCTTATCAATAACGTATCGGTAAGGCTTCGTGATGTTAACGAGTTATTTATGGATACCGGTCTCGGTCGTGACGGTTATTCAATGATTGGACAGGGTAAAATTGATACCATAATCAGTTCAAAATCGCAGGAGCGTCGCGATATTTTTGAAGAGGCGGCAGGTATTTCCAAATATCGTTACAGAAAAGCCGACGCAGAGCGCAAGCTTGCTGCAGCGGATGATAATATGATTCGCCTCAAAGACATTTTTGCCGAGCTTGAGAGCCGCGTTGGTCCTCTCGAGGAGCAGAGCAAAAAAGCACAAAAGTTTTTAGAGTATGCTGATAGCAAGCGTGAGCTTGAAATCGGCATCTGGATGCATACTTTAAACAATTCAAAAGACGCAATTCGTGAACAGGACAGCAAAATTGCCGTATGTGAGGCGCAATACGGCGAGGTTGACGCAGAGCTTCAGCGTTTTGAGAATGATATTGAAAACAACTCAATCAACTCTGCAAAAATCACTTCAGAAATCGATGAGCTTCGCACGCGTTCTGCACATTTTGAGGAGCAGGCCGCCGTTCTCAGCGGTGAAATTGCAGTTTTGCAGAA
>CALDPI010000261.1 GCA_937912045.1 uncultured Clostridia bacterium | reverse complement strand
TTCGATTCCGGGTACCGTAGGTAACCAGTCGGCTTATCAGAATATGGCCGAGATGGATTCGTGGGGTATCGAGTTCTCGGCTACGTGGCGTGACCGCATCGGTGAGGACTTCAAGTACCGCATCGGTATCAACACGGATTTCGGTGTTGCGAATCATAAACTGGAAGCAGATGAAGCCAAGAACGCCCATTATAAGTGCGGCAATGAAAACACGCTCACCAATAAGGTTGTCATTCTTGTCGTAAATAATAAAGGGAAGAATAACCATCGGAAGCATATTTCCGAAAATAGAGCCTACCGAACGCCAGGCTGAAAGAGATGCACGGTCTTTAACGTCGTTAGAAATGAGCGACAAAAGTGAGCCGTACGGTACGTTTGCAACGGTGTAAAAAGCGTCCCAAATTACGTAACCTGCGATAAAGATAATAAACTTAGCCCAGGTCGGTGCATTGGGGAAGGGCAGGAAGCAGCAAGCACCGCCAACAATAAGACCGATAGAGCCGGCCCATATGTATGCAAGGAACTTGTTGCGCTTATACTTGTGTCTGTCGGCATCAATGATAGAGCCGATAAGCGGGTCGTTGATAGCGTCCCAAACCTGAACCACGATGAGCAGCAGAGCATACCAAAGGTCCATGCCCATAAACTGTGTCCAGAAAATAGACATTGTGCTCTTTAGCGCAAAGCTCATGTTGCAGCCAAGGTCGCCCAAAGCGTATGCAATACTGTCGCGGATACCAAAGGGACGTATTTTGCGATTGTTATCCATTTTTTCAAACCTCTCTCACATAATATTTTAATAGGAGTTTGCTCATTTTCAATTATAATATAGGCGCCAAAATAGCGTTAGCATAATTTTAATCATTTTTTGCACAATTTTTATGTATAAATTTTGAAAACGGTTGAAAATACATATAATGTGTGGTATATTTTGTTTGTGATATTAAAAAATATTGTATTTTTTATCCAAAAGAAGAGGAAAAAATATGTTTTACGAAAGTGAGCTTCTGCTTTTGCAAAAAATGCTTTCAAAGTGTCATTTGCAAACAGCGGTGGTAAATCCGAATAGCGTGATAGACAGCCACCTGAATTATAATGTCTGGCGGCTTTTTGAGCGTACCCCATCCGATAAAACGTTTTACGATTTTTTCCCCGAGGTGCAACCCAACACCATCTACCGCGTGAACGACGTTTTTCTCTGTCGTTACATTTTTTTAATGCTGCCCTTTTGTGAAGAGGAAAAGGTGCTGGTAATCGGACCGTATTGCAACAGCGATTTATCGCACAGACAGGTGCTCGAGCAGGGGGAAAAGCTTGGTATATCGCCCAAAATGTCTAACGAGCTCTCGCTTTATTATGCAGCCATTCCCGTCATAAAGGAAGAAAACCTCATATTCGCAATGGTAAACACCTTTGCCGAGTTTGTTTTCAGCGGAAGCGAAAATTTTGAAAGCGTTGATATTGACAGAGCGGAAAATGCTGCGTTTTTCTCGGCCGATAGCCCACTAAAAACCATTCCGGACGATAATATGCTCAACATTCATATGATGGAAGAGCGATATAATTATGAAAACGAGCTTATTTCAGCCGTTTCACAGGGCAACGTCCACAAGGCCGAAGCAATGATGGCAAACTTTTCCTCCCTTTCGTTCGAGGACCGCGCGGCCGATAAGCTTCGCAATATAAAAAATTATTGCATAATAACAAACACCCTGTTGCGCAAAGCGGCTGAAAGTGGCGGCGTGCACCCCATATATCTGGATAGTGTGTCGTCGGATTTTGCCAAAAAAATTGAAAATATTCATTCTCTCGAGGCGGCAATGCAGTTTATGCCGCATATTGTAAAACCCTACTGCCGTTTGGTGAAAAAGCATTCAACAAACGAGTATTCATCGCTTGTGCAGAAGGTAATAATAAAGATAGACGGTGACCTCACAGCCGATTTGAGCCTGTCATCCCTTGCAAAGATGAGCAACGTCAGCCCAAGCTACCTATCGGGCATTTTCAAAAGGGAAGTGGGACAACCGCTTACAGAGTATGTGAATAAGAAACGCATAGAAAACGCAAAAAACCTTTTAAAAAGCACAAATCTGCAGATACAAACCGTCGCACAGCACTGCGGCATTCTGGATTTGCACTATTTTTCTCGTATGTTTAAAAAATATGCAGGGAAGACTCCCACAGAATATAGGGAGGGCCCTGCAATAAAGTAGTGTGCTATTTGTGAACGCTGGCAGGACTTATGCCGTATTCCGCCTTGAATGCGCGGTAAAAGCTTGTGTAGTCCTGAAAACCGCACCTCTGTGCCGCCTCTGCGGCAGAAACACCGCTCAGCAATAAATCATATGCGTTGTTAATCCTCTTAAGCGTGATGTAACGGTGCACCCCCGTTCCAACCGCCTTTGAAAATTCGTGCGACAGATAATACTTGCTCACGAAAAAGTGCTTTGATAGACGGTCAAGTGAAAGGTCCTCGCTCGTATGCTCGCCAATGTAGGCGAGAACATCCGAAATAAAGGTCGGTGTGCGGTACTTTTCCTCCGTGGCATCACCGGGCGATAGCGAAAGCCTGTTAATCTCGGCAAGCAGCCGCAGCAGTATGCCGTATGCACAAGCCGAGGCTGCGAAATCATCGTTTTCATATTCGCGCAGAAAGTCATAAAACAAATCAAGCATCGTCTTCTTTTGTAACGAGTTAAGACGCAAAATCTTTTTGTGCGTGCTGCGCTTTTCGTCAAAACAGAGCTCAAAAATTCCGCCCTCAATCTCCGAAAGATACGCCTTGTTAATCCAAAGTACAATGCGCTCATAGTTTTCGGTGTCGCTTAAGGGAATGGGCTTGTGGAGCTCGGCAGGGTTTATGAGCAGAATATCGCCCGAACGCAGATGATAAACCGTTCCGTCAACCCAGTAGTCAACCTCGCCGTCGAGAAAATAAAAAATTTCATAAAAGTCGTGATAGTGCGCGTCCATATGTCGCGTCTTGATGTCAAGATAGTGAAAAATCTCATATGTATCACCATTCATGCTTTGACGCGGGTCGAAACGGTGTGCCTTCGGTTTCACAAAATCACCTCAAGCAAATCTTACAGCAATTTTTGCAATATGTCAAACAATTTATGCAATAATCATTGTAAAAAAGTGTGATATAATTAATTCGAAAAAAGGGGAGATATTATGAAAGAATTTTTGGGAAAGGACTTTTTGCTGTCCACTGAAACAGCAAACAAGCTCTACCATTCATACGCCGACAAAATGCCCATAATAGACTATCATTGCCACATAAACCCAAAAGAAATTTTTGAGGATAAGCGCTTTGAGAATATATATGAGGTGTGGCTCTCGGGTGACCATTACAAATGGCGCCTTATGCGCTCAAATGGCGTGGACGAGTACTATGTGACGGGTGACGCCTCACCGCGTGAAAAATTCCAGAAATTTGCAGAAATGCTTCCAAAAGCAATCGGCAACCCGATGTATCATTGGTGCCACCTCGAGCTTAAGAAATACTTTGGCTTCACAGGGATTCTGAACGGCGACACAGCCGAAGAGGTCTGGCAGCTTTCAAAGGAAAGACTTTCTCATTCATCAATGACCGTTCGCGGAATCATATCACAGAGTAACGTTTCCTTCATCGGCACAACCGACGACCCTGTCGATACACTTGAATGGCATAAAAAGCTTGCAGCGGACGAAAGCTTTAAAACCACCGTCGCACCGACCTTCCGTCCTGACAAAGCACTCAATATTGATAAAAACGGCTGGAAAGAGTATATAGAAAAGCTTTCCGTCGTGGCGAATATTAATATAACTTCAATATCCGATTTAAAGCAGGCGCTCAAAAAGCGAATAGACTTTTTCGATTTGCACGGCTGCCGCGCAAGTGACCACGGACTTGACTATGTTGTGTACGTACCTATGACCGAGGCACAGTGTGATAAAATAATGAAAAAAGCACTCCGCGGCAAAAAAATCACACAGACAGAGGCCGACGCGTTCAAGACAAATCTGTTTCGCTTCTGCGCAGGTGAGTACGCAGAAAAAGGCTGGGCAATGCAGCTGCATTATAACTGTCTGCGCAATACCAACACAGCAATGTTCGAAAAACTTGGCCCCGATACCGGCTTCGATTGCATCGGACCTGCACCGTCGGGCGCTGCACTCACAAATCTGCTTGACAGCTTGAATTTTGAAAACAGGTTGCCGAAGACGATAATATACAGCCTCGACGGAAACGACAATTCGTTTATAGATACTGTGCTCGGCGCGTTCCAGGGCACAGAAATCGCAGGCAAAATTCAGCACGGAAGTGCCTGGTGGTTTAATGATAATAAGGTCGGTATGCAGGAGCAACTGGTAAGCCTTGCAAACCTGGGTGTGCTTGGAAACTTTGTGGGAATGCTCACAGATTCGCGCAGCTTTTTATCATACACACGCCACGAATATTTCAGAAGAATTTTGTGTGACCTTTTGGGAACGCTTGTTGAAAACGGCGAATACCCGAACGACGAAGCTACACTCTCTAAAATCACACAGGATATATGCTACTATAACGCATTAAAATATTTTGGTCTGGAGGAAAAATAAATGAATATGAAGCTGTCTTTCCGCTGGTACGGCGAGGATGACCCAATCTCTCTTCAGTACATTTCGCAAATTCCGGGAATGCGCTCCATCGTGTCCGCGGTGTACGACGTAAAGCCGGGTGAGGTATGGCCTAACGAAAGCCTTGCCAAAATGAAAAAGCAGTGCGAGGATAACGGCCTTGTTTTTGACGTTGTCGAATCCATTCCCGTTCATGAGGATATAAAGCTCGGCAGAGGCGACGTTGATAAACTGCTTGACGTTTACTGTGAAAATATAAGACGCTGCGCCGCCCACGGTGTAAAGTGTGTAACCTATAATTTTATGCCCGTATTCGACTGGACCAGAACCCAGCTTGACAAAAAAGCAAAGGACGGCTCCACAAGCCTTGTAATGTATTGGGAGCAGATGAAGGGCCTCGACCCGCTTAAGGATGACATTCATCTTCCCGGTTGGGACGCAAGCTATACACAGACCGAGGTCAGAGAGCTCATTTCAGCATACGGAGAGCTTGGTGAAGAAGGCCTTTGGCAGAACCTTGAAAAGTTCTTAAAGAAGGTAATCCCCGTAGCAGAGGAGTGCGGCGTCAGAATGGCAATCCACCCCGACGACCCGCCCTATCCCATCTTCCGTCTGCCCCGTATCATAACTAACGAAGCCAATCTTGACCGCTTCCTCTCAATAGTTGACAGCCCTGCAAACAGCCTTTGCCTTTGCACAGGCAGCCTTGGTTGCGCGGCATCTAACGACATTGTGAAAATGGTAAGAAAATATGCCAAGATGGACAGAATCGCATTTATGCATATCAGAAATGTATATATAATGGAAGAC
>CALDPI010000260.1 GCA_937912045.1 uncultured Clostridia bacterium | reverse complement strand
AAGGTGCACCGTTAGGCGACCGCGCAAATATGGTATTTTCAGGTTGCTCTGTTGTGCACGGAAGTGCGCTGGCAGTTGTCACCACAACGGGTCTTGACAGCGAGCTTGGCAAGGAGCACGCAATAAGCGAGCAGGCAGGTTCAAAGCGCGACCCCGTTAAAGAAGGGGTTTTGTCCTTTTCAAAATCCTTTAACACCGTAACCCTTATTGTGTGTGCGCTGATTTTTATTATCGGAATGATATATAATTTCAAAAACTCAAACATCTCGCGCACGCTGATTGATATGTTTTTGAATGCCGCCGCTGTTGCTGTTGCGGTAATTCCTGAGGGGCTGCCCACAGCCATTGCAATGACGGTGGCACTCGGTGCACAGCGACTCCTCACAAAGAACATTATCGTTAAAGACGCAGCGTCAATTGAAAAAATGGGTGAGGTTTCGGTCATCTGTGCCGACAAAACAGGCACCCTGACCGAAAACCGTATGAGCGTGACCAAAATCTTCAACGGCAAGGAAATCAAAGAGGTTTCGGCCGATGCTGAGGATGACGTTAAAATGATTTTAGAGCTTGCGACAATCTGCAACAACGCAAGCGAGGTTTCGGGCGACCCGACGGGTGTGGGCATTGCAGAGGCCTGCCTGGACGTCTGCAAAAAGAGCAAGGTTGATATTGACAACCTTTATCCGCGTCTCAGTGAAATTCCGTTTGACTCCTCACGCAAGCTGATGACCACCATTAATATGATTAACGAGCGTCCGTTTGTTATTGTAAAGGGCGCACCTGAAAACCTTTTGCCGCTTTGCAACGGCAACTGTGAAGAAAGATTT
The DNA here is from genome assembly GCA_937912045.1 of uncultured Clostridia bacterium. Classification (GTDB taxonomy): domain Bacteria; phylum Bacillota; class Clostridia; order Oscillospirales; family Acutalibacteraceae; genus SIG589. The sequence continues at coordinate 189 of CALDPI010000260.1, read as the reverse complement.
TTACCCGTTATTGACGCACTTGCCGGTGAGGGACTGCGCGTTATTGCGGTGGCGGCAAGACAGATTTTTGAAATTCCTGCCAACCCCTCCGCCGAGGATATTGAGCGCGACCTTAAGTTTATCGGCCTTATCGGTCTTGCGGACTGTCCGCGTGCCGAGGCTGTCAAGGCGGTTTACGAATGCAGAAAG
>CALDPI010000259.1 GCA_937912045.1 uncultured Clostridia bacterium | reverse complement strand
GGCCGTCGGCGACGCCATGCGCTCCTACCGCAGATTCGGCTTGCCCGGCGTTGACATCCTGTGCGATTTTCACGAATACAACACGCTCAAGCAGACGCAGTCCATCGTGCGCCAGACAGGCAAGGAAGGCATGCTGTCTGAACTGTACGGCGTAACAGGCTGGGATGCTGATTTCAGGCTTTACAAGCTCCAGGGCGACTGGCAGGCAGCCCTGGGTGTCACCGTCCGGGTCCCCCACCTAAGCTGGGTATCCATGAAGGGCGACGCCAAGCGCGACTATCCTTCCTCATTTAACTATCATGCCCCTTGGTATCGTGAATACCCAATTATTGAAAACCATTTCGCACGACTCAACACCGTGCTGACACGTGGAAAGCCCTGCGTTAACGTCGGCATAATCCACCCCATTGAAAGCTATTGGCTGAAATTCGGACCCGAGGACAGCACACAGGGCATCCGCGACCAGCTGGACGAAAACTTTAAAAACATTACCGAGTGGATGCTCGAGGGAACGGTGGACTTTGACTTTATTTGTGAAGCTACGTTGCCCGATTTGTGTGGTGAAATCGGTGACAGGCTGTCTGTGGGAGAGATGTCTTATTCCGCAATCATTGTTCCGTCCTGCCTGACCTTGAGAAAGACAACAGCCGATATTTTGAAAAAGTTCATTTCACGTGGGGGAAAGGTTATATTTGTTGGCGAGGCGCCGATATATATTGATGCCGAGCCAAACGAAGAGGCAAAGGCACTTTGGGAAAGTGCAACGCAGGTTCCGTTTAGCAGATATGCAGTGATTAATGCCGTAAGCACCGAACGTGATATAGAAATAAAGAATACTGCAGGAAAGGAGCCGCGCCAGTTTATTTATCAAATGCGCGACGACGGACAGAAATACCTGTTCATTGCCAATGCGCATCCGCCCGTGGATAGAATAAATAACGGCTCACAGCGTCCGACCGAAGCTGTCATTCGAATAATCGGGGAGTATATTCCCACAATTCTCGACACCATGACGGGAACGGAAAAATCGGTGCGCTTCCTTACAGAAAACGGCTATACCACCGTGTATTATGATTTTTATGAGAACGACAGTCTGTTGCTCCGTTTGGTAAAAGGCAAGGGCGCCTCCGAGCCATTACCCCTTTGCGAAAGCGAGCCGTTACTTATAACCGACGTTCGTGATAAGGTCAGCTACACTCGTCACGAGGACAACGTTTGCCTTTTGGATTTGGCGGAATACGCGCTGGACGATGGAACGTTTGAATCGCCTGAAGAAATTCTGCGCATCGACAAAAGACTCAGAGAAAAGTTTGGCTGGCCATTGGCAACGGGGCAGGATATGCAGCCCTGGGCAATGGAAAAGGAAAGGACCGAGCACTATGTAACACTTCGTTTCAAGTTTAATAGTGAAGTCTGCCTGCCGCAGACGTTTTTCTGTGCAGAAGAGGTGGAGGCACTGTGGCTAAACGGAGAGAGTGTTGCTTTAAATGAGGTTGGATATTTCGTTGATAAGGCCATAAGAAAGTACACCCTGCCGCCTATACTAATCGGTGAAAATATCATTACGGTAAGGGTGCCCTTTGCCAAGAGTGAAAGTTTGGAGGCCTGTTATCTTACGGGTGATTTCGACGTAAGGCTGGAGGGCTGTGAAAAAACGTTGCTTAAAGCAGGCACTGCCATCGGCTTTGGTGATATCACAAATCAGGGAATGCCATTCTACGGCGGCAATATTACGTACCGCGTTACAATAAACGTTCCCAAAAGCTGTGATATGTGCGTAAACATTGCAAAGTACAAGGGCGCACTAACAAAGGTTATTATGGACGGAAAAACTGTCGGAAGTATCGTGTTTGCTCCTTACGACCTAAAAATTAAGAACGTTAAAGAGGGCGAGCACGTTATGGAGTTTGTGCTGTTTGGAAACCGCAATAACACCTTTGGCGGTCTGCACAACTGCGGACCAAATATTTATTACGGTCAGCATTACTGGTATTCTACAGACCAGTCCTGGAGCTATGAATACAATATCAGACAGACAGGAATTTTAAAAAGCCCTGTGCTCAGTATGTATGAAGCAACACCTGAAGATTAAGCAGAGGCTTTCGCGCTGAATCCTTAAAATAAAAGGCTTGACCGAATAGGTCAAGCCTTTTTGCTATCTACAGAGTATAAATTCGATGATAAATACAACGGCACAGCAGGAAACCGCAACCTTGAAAAGTCCTGCCCCAAGTCGTGCCGCAACAACGCCCACAACAAGCGCCAAAACTCCTGCCCATACGCTTTGCGTCACGTCGATAATAGCGGGGAAGGTCATAACCGCGAGGGTTACGTAGGGCACATAGTAAAGAAACGACTTGATAAATCGGTTTTCAATAGGCTTGCGGATTAGGGTCAGCGGTGCAACGCGGATGAGATAGGTCACGCCTGCCATTATAAGTATGTAAATATAATTATTGTCCATCGGCCGTCGCCTCCTCATCTTTAACGGGGAAAAGAAGTGCCACCACGGCAGATATAAGCACCGTCAGAATAATCGTCCTTGTACCCTCAGAAATGCTTGAGAGAAGCGGAAGACGCGAAAACAAAAAGCTCAGTGCAAAGCAGACGGGTACCAAAACCGCAATAACGCGATTTGTCCTTGCAGGCGGAATTATAACCGCCAAGAACATTCCGTAAAGTGCCACACTCAGCGCGCTCACTACACGCAGCGGTAAAAGATTTCCCATAATAATTCCAAGCACGGTGCCGCCCGCCCAAAAGGGAATGGAGGATACCATCGCACCGTAGGTGTAATATGGGTCAAGCACGCCCGGGCGCGCAATCGTAATGCCGAAAATCTCGTCGGTTATGTCAAAGCCAACGAGCATTCGGTGGAAAAGCGGTGTGCGCGGCGAAAACTTCTGACTCAGGGCACAGCCCATAAGCAGATAGCGTGCGTTGGCAATAACCGTCATTAAAAACGCTTCTAAATAACCCGCGTTTGCCGCAATGACGGTGAAAATTGCATATTCACCGGCCGACGCGTTTGTGAGAAGACTTGCAAGAAAGCCCTGAAACGCAGAAAGCCCTGCGTGCTTTGCCGCAATGCCGAGCGAAAAAGAAACCGCCAAATATCCAAGTCCGATTGGCAGTCCGTCGCGCAAACCCGAAAAGAAAACGCCGCGTTTGCCGCGCGGCGAAAAGGATATGTTGTTTTCAGTAGTCATATACTCACCCGAATACTAAAAAAGCTTTATTTTTTTAAGCAGGTACGAAAGGGGAAGACCCAAACCGTAAATCGCAATAGCCTGTGACAGCGAAACGTAAAAAAAGGTCGCAAGAAAGCCTGCACCGTCGGAAAAAATTGCCACCTGTGCACCCACAGCAATGCCGTTTAAAATAACGGGCGGCAGAAGCGAAAGAAGCTTATTTGTGTTCCGCAAAAGATATGTGCCGACCGATGCCAAAAGCGTTGCCGCCGTGCCAATGAGCATATCCATAATGCCAAAGCTGCTTCCAATGTTGGAAATGAGGCAGCCGACAGTCAGGCCGTATATCGCGCTTGGTGTGAAAAGCGGCAGAATACAAAGCGCCTCCGAAACGCGCAGCTGCACCGCGCCATAGGCCAAGCCAAACGCCGCCGAAACATAGGTCAGCACAACGTACAAAGCGGCAATCAGCGCCGCCGTTACCAAATCCCTTACAGGCATTTTTTTATTCATTTAAAATTCTCCTTAGTTTTATTTAACGTCAGGATGGTTACGAACTGACGAAAGAGCTATCTCTTTATTTGCAGTGCTCGCAGGTGCCGTTTTCACCGTGCTCACAGGCTTTAATCTCGCCCACGATGGGGGTCGGGTCTATGCACTGACGGCTGTAATAATCGGCAACCGCCGCCTTTATGGCCTGCTCTGCCAGAACAGAGCAGTGAATTTTGTGTGCAGGCAGACCGCCCAAGGCCTCAACAACCGCCTTGTTGGAAAGGGTAAGTGCCTCTTCAATGGTGTGCCCCTTTACCATGTCGGTCGCAATCGAGCTTGTGGCAATGGCAGAGCCACAGCCAAAGGTTTTGAACTTAACGTCGGTAATAATGCCGCCCTCAACCTTTATATAC
>CALDPI010000258.1 GCA_937912045.1 uncultured Clostridia bacterium | reverse complement strand
CAAAAGGTTGCCAAGGCCACCATGGGTATGGGAATGAACAGATTTGCGGCTGATGCACCGCTGCTTTTGGTGCTTTCGGAAGAGCCGTATGTGAAATCTGCGGCTGTTGGTGCCAAGCTTAAAGGCAACGATTACCGCTCGCTCGATATTGGAATTTTATCTGCCTACATAACGGCGGAGGCCGAATCTCAAGGGCTTGGAAGCTGTATTCTCGGTTGGTTTGACAGTGATAAGATTTGCGCGCTTTGTGGTTTGCAGGGAAGCGTCAGGCTTGTTATCACGGTCGGTTATGCCAAGGAGGGCGACAAGCAAAGGCCAAAAAAGCGGAAAAGTATGACCGAGCTTGTGACGTATATTAAATAATTTAAGCCCCTGTTTTTCAGGGGTTTTATTTTTGCCGAATAAACCCTAAAAATGACCGAAGACGGCAAAACGCTTGCATTTGAAGAAGTGTTTGCGTATCATAATGTCACAAGGAGGTGCTTTATGAAAATCACAGTTAATATTGATGAAAATTGTGAAGAGGAAGTTATTATTTACGCCCATGAGGAAACGGAGCTGGTGACGGCGATTTCACAGCTGGTTGAAAACAGTGCGTTGGTACTTATAGGTTACAAGGAGCGAGAAATGTTCAGGCTTTCGCCCTTGGATATCTTTTGTTTCACCGTGGAAGACGACAAGGTTTTTGCACTGACAGAGGATGATAAATTTCAGTTGCGGTGCAGGCTCTATAAGCTTACGAATCTGCCGAGTCAGTTTATTAAAATTAATCAATCCTGCATTGCAAATCTCGACAAGATTGAGCGGTTTGACGCCTCCATTTCGGGCAGCCTGCAGGTCAGATTCAAAAACGGGCACAGCGACTACGTATCACGCAGAAATTTAAAAAACGTTAAAGAAAGGTTGGGCTTATGATGAACAAATATTTTAAGACATTTTTACTGAGAGGACTTATGTTTGGTGGGTTTGGACCCATTGTTTTGGCAATTATATATGCAGTTTTGACGGCGACGGTTAACGACTTTTCGTTAAGCGGAGGCGAGGTTTGCATCGGCATTATTTCGACATATATTTTGGCCTTTATACATGCCGGTGCCTCTGTTTTTAATCAGATTGAGGAATGGCCGATTTCAAAATCGCTCCTTTACCATTTTGTGACCTTATACATTGCGTATATCACATGTTATATTATTAACACCTGGATTCCATTCGTTTTTGAAGTGTTATTGATATTTACCGCGATTTTTGTGGTGCTTTATTTCGTGATTTGGTTTATTGTTTTTCTCTCTATAAAAGCGGTCAGCAAAAAAATGAATAAGGTACTGTAAGAAAAAAGCACTTTAGCAAACGCTAAAGTGCTTTTTTAATTACATTTTAAAATGCGCCCGGGAAGTAATCGGGAATAGATACTGTGGGCTTGCTAGATGAAGAAGCGGGCTCACTCGACGAAGAAGCGGGCTTGCTCGACGAAGAAGCAGGCTTACTCGACGAAGAAGCGGGCTCACTCGACGAAGAAGCAGGCTCGCTCGATGAAGAAGCGGGCTTACTCGATGAAGAAACGGGCTTGCTCGACGAAGAAGCAGGCTTGCTTGACGAAGAAGCAGGCTTATTACTACTCTCTTCTTTTTTTGAAGATGAGCTCGGTTTTTTGCTGCTTGATGATGCAGGCTTGCTCGAGCTGCCGGTTTCGGTTTTTGAAGTGACGGTGTCGGGCTTTGTATCTATTTCAAGCTCGACATCGCCCCAGGCATCGATTTCCTCTTTAAGCTCTGATTCTGTCAGACTGCTTGTAGGTGCATCGTCCTTGATGTTAACCATAATATCACTTGATGAAGATGGATTGGCGGGGACTTCGCTGTCTGCACCTTTCTTGCAGGCTGAAGCACACGCCACAAGCAAAATAAGGGCGCAAAGAAGTGCTATTATTCTAACCTTAGACATTTCAAGCCTCCGAAATATTAGTCAGCGAGATTCCAGTTGTTGCCGTCACCATTCATATCTATATTTTTTCCCGTTGATGATGCAGTGATTACGGTATCGATGCTGAGTTCTTTTACTTCAAGTTCGGGATTAACGTATGTTTTCATTTGTTTCCCCTCCCTACTTATTAAGTGCTGCAGCCAGTGCTGCGAGGTTGTCTTTTGCTACTGCCTTGTATTCATCCTCTGTCCACTTTTCGCCATTGTTTGCTTTGTCTATTGCGTCAAGTGCGTCTTGTGAATAGGTGTAGTTTGCTTTATATACTTCGTAAATTGCAACTGCTGTTGTTTTGCAGGAACGTGATGCTGCTCCGTTTGTTATAAGCTTTTCTGCATCTTCATTGTCCGAATATACTACTGTGCCGTCGCTGAGCTTTACATAAGCACGGAGTGAATAAAGTCGGTTCATATGATTTGCGCCTGTGTTGAGAATGTTGCCGTAAAGCTTGTAGTTGCCCTTTTCATCAGGTGTTTCTTCTGCTACGTCATAATCGAGCTTTACAATATTGGGCTTTACTCCGGAAACACAGAAGCCACCGTTTGCATCGTTAACAATTTCTTTGCCTTCTGCAATGAGTACGGTGGGAATGAGTATCATTCCTACCTCTTTTACGTCTGCGGCAAACTCGGGGTCAAGCGTCATTTCAAAACGAAGGTCATAGGTTCCGTCTGTTCTGATGCTGGAGCCGTTTGCTGTGAGCATAACGGGTGATACAGATACGCCTTCTGCATTTACGTCGTTATTTGTTACAGTAGCTGTTCCTGCTGCGTTGGATACCTTTACATCGCTTAAGGTGAAGTCTGCTTTTCCTACTGCATCGGCATCATTAACGGTAAAGTTAAAGGTGATGAGCTCTGTGGATACGCCGTCACCCAAAAGGATGAACTTGATTTTTCCGTCCTCTGCCTTTACTGCCTCGCCTGCTGTTTCGTTTATGCGGTTTGCAGCGGCTACGCTTGCGCTCATTGTTACGTCCTTGAAGGTGAACTTTTCGGCATTGTAATTTACAGTTCCCTGTATGCCGCCGACTGTTGCTTCTTCTATTTTCAGGGTTACCTCATATACCGAGCCGGCTACTGCGCCTACCTCGCTTACTTCCAGCGTTACGTCTGTCTCGGTTACCTCGGCTGTTGCTGTCAGGGCGAACGTTCCCATCAGCATTAGGGTTGCTAAGAATAATGCTAAGATTTTTTTCATAACTACCACTCCTGTTATTTTAAATTTTGAATGATTTATTCATTAAACCGCAAGCCACACGAATGACAACGGTTTTAATTTTATGTTTCTGTCTTCAAAGACTGCGTTTTCTGCCGCCAGCACCTCTTTATAATCGGCAGAGATATTATACTCTCTCTCCGTGGGGTTGATGGCACACAAGAATTCGTTTCCGTCCTTTCCTCTCTTGAAAACAAGCGGATAGGTATCTGACACGACCTCTATCCCTGTGAAAGCAGAGAAAAGCTCCGGATGTTTACGCTTTATATCAACGAGGGCTGATACAGTGTTTAGAAGTGAATCTGCACGCTCTTGCTGACTTTTTACGTTAACCGTCTTATAATCCTCATTTATTGGGAGATAAAGCTCCCCCTCTGTCGTGCTAAATCCTGCATTCTTTTCACTTGACCACTGCATTGGCGTTCTTGCGCCTGTTCTGCAATAGCCGCCGTCCTTATTCTTAAGGCGGGTGTAATCCATTCCGATTTCGTCGCCGTAGTATATAAGCGGAACGGTGGGCAAGGCCAAAATAAAAGCAAAAACCGTTTTTAGCTCTTCCTCTGTTCTGCCAAGCGCAACACGCGGCAGGTCGTGGTTGCCTGTAACGACCGAGATATAGCCCTTATCCTTTACCTCTTCAAGATTTGACAAGAAGTATTCGAAAAAGGTTTTTGCCTCTCCCTTTCCCTCTTTCCTGAAAAAGCTGTTGCCCTCACTCTTATAAACGTTTGCTCCTGCTTCCTTTCTGAAAAGCAGGTTATAACCGTCATCAAAGCAATGGGTGATAAAATCAATATCGAAATCACCGTTTTTAACGGCAAACCTCGGTTGGCCCCATTCCGATACAAAAATCGCATTCGGATATTCCTGACGGACGGTGCCGAAAATCTCGCGCCATACC
>CALDPI010000257.1 GCA_937912045.1 uncultured Clostridia bacterium | reverse complement strand
GAAAGCACCAACCGCAAGGGTTGATACTTTCTTTTTTGGCGCGCCCGAAGGGATTTTTCCGCGCACTGCCGTGCGCTATCGCCTCGCTTGCGCTCGTTGCCCACGTCGGCGAAAACAGTACACCGTACTGCTTTCTTCCGCTTCGCTCCCTCCTTGTTCGAATCCCTTCATTTTTGACAAAACTAAAAAAAGAAAGCACCAACCGCAAGGGTTGATACTTTCTTTTTTGGCGCGCCCGAAGGGATTCGAACCCCCGACCTTTAGAATCGGAATCTACTGCACTATCCAGCTGTGCTACGGGCGCAAGCTATCACGACGCGCTTGCGATTTTGGCAAGCGCGGCATCAGCTGCTTTGATTTTGCTTTCTATATCCTTCTCCTTACCTACGACGGTGTCGCTTCCTGCTTTTCGGCGCGAGATTAAAAGTCCCTCGGGCAGGGTGAACATTCCGTCGGTACGCTTTTCAACCGCCTTATAAAAAGACCGAGGCAGGACAACGCTTTCGCTTTCAAAAAAGCTTGTTTCAAAAAGCCCCTCAAGATATTTGGTGGACTCGGCATCGGTAATGTAAAGCATCGCCTCTGCGTTGGAGGAGATGTTGGCGGTGAGCTTGGTCATCATCGTGCTCTGATACTGGTTCCAGTTTGCGCTCTTGGCATAGGAGCAGTCGATGATTTGAATGTTGCTCTTGCCGTCGCCGTTCAGGTCCTCATAATACTGCTCAAGCTGGTATTCGAGCACCGAAATCTGCTCGGGTGTGAAGGCGCTGTAGGCAAACAGCACCACCTGCGCGTCGTATTTTTCGCGCGTGGCACACTGCTTTATAACAACGGTCAGGATAACCGCCATAATAAGACCGAAAATGACAAAATATTTGTTATAAAACCAGAAGTTTTTTGCCTTGTCGGTTGCGGTTGTCGGCACAATTTCCTTGCTTTCCTCCGCCGGCAAAGGCTCAATATTCTGGCGAGCCTTTTTAATGGCAATCAGCTCCTGCTGGCGACGTCTGCGTTCTTCCAAAAAATCATTATTAGGCATTTATACGTCCTCTGTTAAAAGTTTTCTTCTGCCGTGGGTGCCTTGTCGGAAAAGGTGGGATTAAATCCGCTTCCCGAGCAACCCATAATACTAAAAATCATTAAAACTGCCAAAATTACGGCAATAAGATTTTTCGTAAGCTTATTCATTAAAAATCACTTCTTATCAGTCAATGTCTTTTCCACAGCAGCGTTTATACTTCTTGCCGCTGCCACAGGGGCAAAGCGCGTTCTTGCTGACAACGCCCTTGCCGCGAACGGTGCGTGTGTTTTTCTCGGTTTCGGTTTCCTCTGCGACCTTTTCACGCTTGATTTCCTCGTCCTTGCGGATGCGCACCGTCAGCACAAGGCGTGCGGTCTGCTCGCGAATGGTGTCGGTCATTGCGCTGAACATATCATAGCTTTCGTTGCGGTATGCAACAACGGGGTCGTGCTGACCGTATGCGCGCAGGCCGATACCCTGCTTGAGCTCATCCATATTATCAATATGGTCCATCCAGTTCCTGTCAACGCTGCGAAGCAGCATAACGCGTTCCATCTCGCGCACGGTGTCGGTGCCGAATTCGGCCTCGCGCTTTTCATAAAGCGATATAGCGCGCTGCTTTAAAAGCTCTGCAATGTCTGACGGCTCGGTGTTGCCAAGCTCGACAGGTGAATAGTGGAAATCGTTGCCGGTTGTCAGCCAACCGAGGAAATATTCGCGAAGACCGGAAAGATTCCAGTTGTCGTGAATGGGGTCGGACAGGAAGAGAGAAACGGTGCTGTCAATCGTGTCAAACACCATTTTCATAACCGTGTCGTGAATGTCGTCGCCGTTTAGCACGCGGTTTCTCTGCTCGTAAATCAGCTCGCGCTGTTTGTTCATAACGTCGTCATAGTCGAGAACGTTTTTGCGGATTGCAAAGTTGCGCGATTCAATCTTCTGCTGTGACGATTCGATAACGTTTGTGAGCATTCCGCTGGAAATGGGCATATTCTCGT
>CALDPI010000256.1 GCA_937912045.1 uncultured Clostridia bacterium | reverse complement strand
TCAAATTCGCCTACTCGCTCTACCGCAATATCCTTGAGGTAGTTATTGATAACTGCGTAAATGATAATAACCTGATTTTCAACCGATAAGGGTGCGGACTGACCCTGCTTTAATACAGCAACGATTCTTTCGCCCTTTGCAAGACGATTCTTGGTGTCTGTATCAAGGTCTGAACCGAACTGGGAGAATGCCTGTAATTCTCTGTACTGGGAGTATTCCAGCTTCAGTGAACCTGCAACCTTCTTCATTGCCTTGATCTGTGCAGAACCGCCTACTCGGGATACGGAGATACCGGGGTTTACGGCGGGACGTACACCGGAGTTGAAAAGCTCGGTTTCAAGGAATATCTGACCGTCGGTAATGGAAATAACGTTGGTCGGAATATAGGCCGAAACGTCGCCTGCCTGTGTTTCGATAATCGGCAAAGCGGTGATTGAGCCACCGCCGTATTCCTCAGCAACACAAGCCGCGCGCTCAAGTAAACGTGAATGCAGATAGAATACGTCACCTGGGTATGCCTCACGTCCGGGCGGACGGCGGATAAGAAGGGAAAGTGCGCGGTATGCAACCGCGTGCTTGCTCAAATCATCGTATATTATGAGGACGTCCTTGCCTTGCTCACGGAAGTATTCGGCCATAGCACAGCCGCTGTACGGTGCAATGTACTGAAGTGGTGCACTCTCTGCGGCGGATGCCGAAACAATAATCGTGTTGTCCATAGCACCGTTACGTATAAGCTCGTTTGCAAGCTGTGCAACAGAGGTGCTCTTCTGACCGATGGCAACGTAAATACAGATAACGTCGCTATTTTTCTGGTTGATTATGGTGTCAATGGCAATCTCGGTTTTACCTGTCTGTCGGTCACCGATGATAAGCTCACGCTGGCCGCGTCCGATGGGTATCATACTGTCAATAGCCTTGATTCCTGTCTGGAGCGGTACGCTTACACTTTTTCTTTCAATAATTCCGGGCGCCTCAGCCTCAATCGGCTTGGTGCCGGCATATTCAACAGGACCCTTGCCGTCAATGGGTTCGCCGAGTGCGTTAACAACGCGTCCAAGCAGCTTTTCGCCCACGGGAACGGATAAAACCTTGCCCGTTCTGTGAACGGTGGCACCCTCGCGTATGTCGTTTTTATCAGACAAAATCGCAACCGAAACGGTTTCTTCTTCAAGGTTTTGTGCCATACCAAAGGAGCCACCCTCAAATTCCAGAAGTTCGTTTGCCATACAGCCCTTAAGGCCGTAAACACGCGCAATTCCGTCACCAACAAGAATAACCTTGCCGGTTTCCTCCATATTAACACGTGATTTGTAGTTTTTAATTTGGGTTTTGATAATATTACTTATTTCACTTGGGTTATTCATCTGTCATCACTCCCTTAATATCATTAAGGCGTTTTTTAGTACTGCCGTCTAAGGTTAAGCCTTCCATCTCAACCTTAATTCCGCCCAAAACAGCGGCATCCACCGTGTAAACGGCATCAACAGCCTTGCCCGAAACCTTTTCAAGCTTTTGGCAAAGCGCGGCTTTTTGTGTTTCGCTCAGCTCGATTGCAGAAGTCACCCTTGCAGTAGTGCGGTTTTCCTTTGCGCGTTTAAGCTGCTCAACCTCTTCAATGCATTCGAGCACGCCGCGTATTCTTGCATGCTCACACAAAAGCTTGAGAAAAGAAATAATAGACTCTTCATTACTGTCGGCAAAAGCCTCGTCAATGGCCGCAAGTCTTTCGGAAAGGGGCAGAGCAGGCGAGGAAAGAAAATCGATATATTCAGGATTTTCTGCTAACAGAGAGCCGATTTCTGCAAGCGACTCAGAGTATTCGGCAATGCGCTTATTTTCTTCCGCAAGGAGAAACAGTGCCTCGGCATATTCTTTAATTGTTTCCGTCATTTCCGTCACCTATTCCGTCAATAAAGGAATCAATCAAGTTTTTATGGTCGTCTTTGGAAATCTCACGCTCAATCAGCTTTTCAGCCAAACGAGTTGATACGTCAACGATTTCCATTTTAATGCTTTCTTCCGCCTTTTTAACCTCAAGGGCAGCATCATCCTCGGCCTTACGGATAATTCCATCGGCACGCTCTTTAGCCTCCGCAATGATTTCGTTTTCTCTTGCGTGCGCAATGCTCACCGCAGACTGAATAATATCGTCAGCCTCTGCCTTGGCATCCGACAGCTTTTCTTCATATGCCAATTTGTCCGATAAAGCCTTTTCCTTTGCCTCTTCGGCCGCTGCATATTCACCGTCAATGGTGTTTTGACGGTTCTTTAGCATCTTCTTAACAGGACCGTAAAGTATTTTTTTAACAATTATAAAAAGAAGCACAAGGTTTGCAAGAGAAACGAGCATCTGCCAGAGATTAATTGAAATAACATCTAATGATTGCATATATCTACTCCGACAACTATAAAAATTTTTTAAAGTGCTTTGATTGTGTCAATAAGAATGTTAACAAGCAGTCTGGGTGCAACGAATATAAGCAGTATTGCAATAACAAGTGCATAAAGACCTGTTGTCTCTGCGATAGCACAGCCCATAAGCATTGTTGTGGTAACGTCCCCCTTGCATTCGGGCTGACGTCCGATAGCCTCACAGGCCTTTGCAACAGCGTTACCTTCACCGATACCGGGGCCTATACCTGCTATCATAGCGGTACCCGCACCCAAAGCACAGCAGCCTAAAATAATACCAATTGCGATTTCCATTGTAATTTCCTCCAATATTTATTTTTGTTTATTTTTTAGCGCTTTACGCATTTTTCGTTTTTCATATTCTTCAGCAGGGAATGCACCCGAAATATTCATCATTGTAAGCATCGCAAAGATGAAGGCCTGCAGGCATCCGCTGAAAACGTCAAAATATATTGATAAAACTGCGGGGATACCAACCTGGAAAAGCGGTATATCCGCAAGAAAGCCCGGTAAAGCACCAAGGACCATGTGTGAAAGCCCGGCAAGTGCACTTCCTAAAAGGACCGAAATAACCGAGCCCGAAAGGATGTTTCCGTAATGACGGAATGACATTGAAACGGGTGTTGCAAACTCGCTTATAAAGTTGATGGGTGCGAGAAGTGCAACGGGCTCGGTAAAGCCCTTGAGGTAATAAAGCGGTCCGCATTTCATTTTATAATAGGTAATTAAAATGAAAACAAGAATTGCCCAGCCACCAACTATGTTAATATCGGACGTCGGCGGGAACAGGCCAAGCAAAGAACAAAGACTTGAAAGGGCAGAGAGTGCCAAAACCGCAATTATAAAGGGCGAATACCCTGAGAAATACGGTCCCATATTTTCTTTGACAAGTCCGTCAACCTTTTCCACAATCAGTTCGGCAAAGTGTTGACGCTTCAGTTCAATCCGTTCTTTAATGCCGTGTGCAAGGTAAAGACAAAGGAAAAGAATGGTCACCATTACAAGTGCAGAGTTAACCTGTGCCTCGGTCACGGGAAAATCCTGTATCGGCATAGGAATCGTAAAGAAGATTCTGGCACCCGTGATGGAAATTCCCTCCGTAGCGGGCTTTGTCAGCAAATTCAGAACAATACCGAACACAAGCGGTAAAACCATCATAACGATATAAAATATGTCTGTTATGATAAAACGTCGGCTTTTGTTAGCCAAGAGCATCACCTCCCAAAAATATAACGTTTATTCTTTGATAATAAAAGGCCTCAAGAATATTGCAATCCTCGGAAACAACAAAGGGATTGCAAAAGCGATAATATTGAACACGGGAACAATGTATCCAATCAGCGCAATAATGAGTAGTGCAAAAAGGCGCAACGTCTGAGAAAGCTTGACAAGCTTTTTTGCCTCGTCGGGTTCTTTCTGTACGGCCGACTGTACCGTAAGGCCCATTAAAAAGAAGTTGCCAACCGATGCTATTATTCCCAAAATATTACCTAAAAGAACGGTGTAATCCCAATGATTTATAACCAAAAAAACAGATTGCATCAAAAGACTTAAAATTACCGTAACACAGGCAATATAAATCGTTTCGCGCAATACCGTCTTATCAATTTTCTTCACAAACAGTCATTCCTTTTTGGCAGAAATTTCATAATGCTTATTTTATCACAAAAACCTTTTATTTACAACAAAAATTAGTGTAAATTTTTTATAAACACCAATAAATATATTAAAAAGAAAAAAATTAATGAAATATTGCATAAATCAGCGTTTTCTTAGTGCTGGACTTTTTGATTTGCTTTTGTTAAAATATCGAATAGGGGATTTTGATTGGATGAGGAGTGGTAAATATGAAAAACAATAAAAAACAGTTTTTACAGGCGCTTAAGTTTACGCTTTTTTCAGCATCTGCAGGCATAATTCAAATTGGTTCATTCGCAATTCTTGAAATTTTCATTAAAACCTACTGGGTTCCGTATTTGATTTCGCTCGTGCTTTCAATCGTATGGAATTTTACACTTAACCGCCGTTACACATTTAAATCTGCGGCAAACGTGCCTGTTGCAATGGCAAAGGTTTTTGGTTTTTATCTGGTGTTTACTCCGCTGTCTACATATTTGGGAAATCTGGCAGAGCAGGGCGGCGGCAATGATTTTTTGATATTAATCATTACAATGCTCTCAAACTTCGTTTTAGAGTTTCTGTTCTGCAAATTTGTCGTTTATCGCGGAAAAGAGGATACCTTGGAAAAATAAAAAGGATGGCTCACGCCATCCTTTTTATTTTAGGTTACTTTGAATTTTTTAATCTTTCTTTTGCTTCTTCAACGGTTTCACCGTCTTTGGTGAGGTAAGCATCCACAAACTTATCCTCGATTTTTGCATAGCCGTCCACGACGCCCTGCTCAATTTTTTTGTAGCCGTCGACTACGCCTTT
>CALDPI010000255.1 GCA_937912045.1 uncultured Clostridia bacterium | reverse complement strand
TTGTTTATCCCACACCGCCGCAGTCCAGAACAGAGGACGCTGAGAGGCGGCTCACCGCGCTGATTAAAAAGCACGGTGTTACCACCATTTCCATCGGCAACGGCACCGCCTCGCGTGAGTCAGAGGCCTTCGTTGCGGATATGCTCTCGCACCTTGACAGGAAGGTGTCTTATATGGTGGTAAGCGAGGCAGGCGCGAGCGTTTATTCTGCTTCCAAGCTTGCCGCCGCCGAATTTCCCGAGTTTGACGTATCTCTGCGCAGCGCAGTTTCGATTGCACGCAGACTGCAGGACCCCCTGTCCGAGCTTGTTAAAATCGACCCCAAGGCAATCGGTGTCGGTCAGTATCAGCACGATATGCCGCAAGGTCAGCTGGGCGACGCGCTTTCGGGCGTGGTTGAGGACTGTGTTAACTCGGTCGGTGCCGACCTTAACACCGCCTCAGTTTCCCTGCTTGAGCACGTGGCAGGTGTGAATTCCTCGGTGGCAAAAAACATTGTTTCCTACCGCGAAGAAAACGGCGCCTTTGCTGACCGCAAGCAGCTGCTGAAGGTTAAGGGACTTGGTGCAAAGGCATATGAGCAGTGCGCAGGCTTTTTGCGCGTGGCAGAGGGTAAAAATCCGCTGGATAACACCTCGGTCCACCCCGAAAGCTATGACGTTGCAGAGGCACTGCTTAAAAAATACGGCATTTCACTTTCGGCACTTTCACCACAGGCTGTTGCGGCCGTGCCCTTCCCCGAAGAAGATGAAGCACTTGCTTCCTTGGCAGAAGAATTGTCTGTTGGTGTGCCGACCTTAAAGGATATTATCAAAGAGCTTAAAAAGCCCGCACGCGACCCGCGCGACGAACTGCCGCCACCGCTTTTACGTGACGGAAAAATTATGGAAATTTCCGATTTGTCGGAGGGAATGGTCTTCACAGGCACCGTCCGCACCGTAATCGATTTCGGCTGCTTTGTCGATATCGGCGTGCACGAGGACGGACTTGTCCACATATCCCAGATTTGCGACCGCTTTATTAAGCATCCGCTTGAGGCCGTCAAGGTGGGCGAGATTGTAAAGGTTAAGGTTCTCTCTGTCGACGTGGCAAGAAAACGCATATCTTTGACAATGAAATTTTAGTTTGAGGAGTTTATATTATGAACAGAGGCGATGGAAAAAGACTTAAAAACGTGGACCCGATGTATACCGTTGCGTCCTTCGTTATGGATAAGCGCTACGATGCGATGAATATGATAACGCTGGATTTGCCGCTTGAACCGATGCAAAATTATCTTAACAACAAACGCAAGGAGAACGTAAGCATAAGCCACATGGCGCTGATTCTTGCGGCATACATACGCACTATGGCAGAGTTTCCCCTGCTTAACCGTTTTATTATGAACAAGCGCCCCTACGCACGCAACGAAATTACGGTTGCAATGGTGGTGCTCAAGGCAGGACAGGCAGACAACGGCACAATGTCTAAGATGTGGTTTAACCCCAAGGACACCATTTTCGACGTTAATAACACCATAAATAAATACGTTGAAGAAAACCGCAACGCACCCGAAAACAACGGCACCGAAAAGCTTATTAAGTTCCTTTTAAGTCTGCCGGGGCTTCTCACCTTCGGTGTTGCGCTTATAAAGTGGCTTGACAGACACAATCTGCTTCCTAAAAAAATTATTGATATGTCGCCGTTCCACAACAGTCTGGTTATATCCAACCTCGCATCTATACGCACAAACCATATCTATCACCATTGCTATGAATTCGGCACGTCGAGCGTGTTCTTCACAATGGGCAACACGCGTGAGGTGCCTAAGCGCAAGGGTAAGGAGATTGTTTTTGAAAAATGCATGCCCCTCGGCGTTGTAATGGACGAACGAATCTGCTCCGGCAGTTATTTCGCCATCGCGTTCCGCCGTTTCAAGCATTATCTCACCCACCCCGAGCTGCTGGAAACACCACCCACAGAGGTGCTCACAGACCCCGATTTATAAAAACAAAAGCTGTTACACAGTTGTGTAACAGCTTTTTATATTTACAGGTCATCATCGGGTGCGTTTTCATATTTTTCGTTACCAAAGGCAAAAAACCTCATTATAAGGAACGTCACGGGTGCGCCCGCAGCAGACGCTAATACCGTTGCCCAAAAGGCAGGTAAATTAAGTACCGTCAGCGAAAACGAGCTGATTGATGCAAATATTATAAAGTGCGGAATATAGGATGCCATAAAACGCAGATATTCTGCAAACGCTATGCGGTGGTGGAAATTAAACCTGGCGTTGAGCAGATAGCCCACCGTCAGCGAAAGCAGAAAGCCAACGTAGCTTGCAATATGCTCGTTAAACAGCAGGGAGCAAACGGTGGAATACACCGCTGTGCTCAGAGTATTGAACGTGCCGATGAGCACGTATAAAAGAAAATTTTTGGAAAAAAGACCGCGCAATAGCTTTTTCACCGCATCACCTGCTTTCCTTTTTTATTATACCAAATATCTTTCACTTTTACAAGTTAACAAAATGTTCTTTATTTTTGTGTTTCCTTTTGGTATAATAACTATTAGTTATTTTATATGTGAGGTGCCGAGATGGGACTGCTTAAAAAACTCTTTGGCGATTACAGCCAGAAAGAGATTAAAAGAATCACTCCGCTTCAGCAAAGGGTGCTGCAGCTTGAGGATGAATATAAGGCATTGACCGACGAACAGCTACGCGCCAAAACGGACGAGTTTAAAGCGCGTCTTAAGGGCGGCGAAACCCTTGACGACCTTTTGCCTGAGGCCTTTGCCACCTGCCGCGAGGCGAGTGACCGCGTTTTGTCAATGCGTCACTTCCCCGTCCAGATTTTAGGCGGAATTATACTGCATCAGGGCCGAATCAGCGAGATGCGCACAGGTGAGGGTAAAACCCTCGTTGCGACGCTTCCTGCATATCTTAACGCGCTTTCGGGCAAGGGCGTTCATATCGTAACGGTTAACGACTATCTTGCCAAGCGTGACTCCGAGTGGATGGGCAAGGTTTACCGCTTCCTCGGTCTTTCGGTCGGACTTATTGTCCACGGTATGACGGGGGACGAAAAGCGCGCCGCCTACGCTGCCGACATTACCTACTGCACGAATAACGAGCTCGGCTTTGATTATCTGCGTGACAATATGGTAATTTATAAAGAGCAAAAGGTCTGCCGCGGCCACAACTTTGCCATTGTGGACGAGGTTGACTCCATACTTATCGACGAAGCGCGTACACCGCTCATCATTTCGGGCAAGGGCGACGAATCCTCCGACCTTTACAAAAAGGCCGACCGCTTTGCGCGCGGACTCAAAATGGTCAAGGTTGCAGAAACCAACGATAAAGCCACCGACGAGGAGCAACAGTTTGACGGTGATTTTGTCGTTGACGAAAAGGCAAAAACCTGCACACTGACACCCGTGGGCGTTAAAAAGGCAGAGGAATACTTTGGCATTGAAAACCTGAGTGACGCCGAAAATATTACCATTTCGCACCACGTCACACAGGCCATTCGCGCACACGGAATTATGCAGCGTGACGTTGACTACGTCGTTAAAGACGGCGAGGTCATTATCGTTGACGAATTTACGGGCCGACTGATGTTTGGCCGCCGCTATAACGAGGGTCTGCATCAGGCAATCGAGGCTAAGGAGGGGGTCAAGGTCGCAAGCGAGTCAAAAACACTTGCCACCATCACCTTCCAGAATCTTTTCCGCCTTTACAACAAGCTTTCGGGTATGACGGGTACCGCCCAGACCGAATCGGCTGAATTTTCTCAGATATATAAGCTCGACGTTGTGGAAATCCCCACCAACAAGCCTGTTGTGCGCGTTGACCACAGCGACGTTGTGTATAAAACCGAAAACGCAAAATTTTCTGCCGTTTGCGACCTTATTGAAGAGTGTCACAAAAAGGGCCAGCCCGTGCTGGTCGGCACCATAACCATTGAAAAGTCGGAGCTTCTCAGCGCACGGCTTAAAAAGCGAGGCATAAAGCATAACGTTCTTAACGCCAAGCACCACGAGCGCGAGGCAGAGATTATTGCCCAGGCAGGAAAATTCGGTGCAGTTACCATCGCCACCAATATGGCAGGCCGCGGAACCGATATTATGCTGGGCGGCAACGCAGAGTTTCTTGCCAAGGCCGAGCTTAAAAAGCAGGGTCTTTCGGACGAAAGCATTGCCGAGGCAACAGGCTTTGGTGAAATATCCGACCCCGACATTCAGAAAGCGCGCGAGGATTATGCCGCTTATTACTCAAAATTCCGAGATGAAATCGCACCCGAGGCAGACCGCGTAAGAGAAGCAGGCGGACTATATATCGTCGGCACAGAGCGCCACGAGTCACGCCGTATTGACAACCAGCTGCGCGGACGTGCAGGACGTCAGGGCGACCCCGGCGAAACGATGTTCTTCGTATCGCTTGAGGATGACCTTATGCGTCTCTTCGGCGGCGAAAGAGTTCAGTCCATTATGGAAACTCTGAAAATTGACGAGGATATTCCGATTGAAACAGGACTTCTCACAAAGACAATCGAATCCTCACAGCGTAAGATTGAAGGCAGAAACTACTCTATCCGTAAGTCTGTCCTTGACTTTGACGATGTTATGTCACAGCAGAGAATGACTATCTATTCTCAGCGTTCAAAGGTTCTCGACGGCGATGATATAAGCGAAAATATCAGAAACATGATTACAGAAAGTATCGCAGAAAATGTTGATATGTTCTGTCAGGGTGAAATTGCCGATAACTGGAATATCACAGGTCTCAGAGAGCATTACGCAGGCGTTCTTACAACTCCCGATGACCTTCCCTATACAACTGAAGAACTTAATGATGTTTTAAATGGTTTAGAAAATATTAAGAATAATAAATATTTATATTAATGATTGAAGTTTTTTCGTCATGAATTAATGTAAAGTGCTGTAAATCCGGAAATCCGATGATACCATTTGGAAAGAAAATGATTTT
>CALDPI010000254.1 GCA_937912045.1 uncultured Clostridia bacterium | reverse complement strand
CAGGCAGTTACACAGTCGCTGCAGATATACACCCCAGGACCGGCAATCAGCCGTGCCGCCTGGTTTTCCCGCTTACCGCAGAAGCTGCAGCGAATAGGCGGCTGTTCATTGTTTCTTGCCATGTACCTGGTACCTCTTTTCTATAAAAATCTTAGTGGCGTTCCAGAACCCGGTCAATCAGGCCAAAGTCTTTTGCCTCTTCAGGTTTTGTATAAAACTTGGATGCATCAGCCTGGTCTTCGGCAGTTGCAGCGCCTTCAGCGCCGCCAACATGTCCAACCTCACCCTCGATAGAAGCACCGTAAGAGTGGGCAATTTCTGCCATTTCTCTAACCTTTTCACAGTTCTGCTCATAGGGGTCGGTGGAGCAGTCGTACATAATTGAAGAGAATCCAAGCTTTAATGCCTTAATGCAGGTTTCCTTATTAAGACCGTGGTCAAGATGAACAACAACCGGAACCTTTGCGCGCTTTGCCATCGGAATGAGTATCATTGACAAATCCTCAAGCGAGTTATAGGGCAACAAAACCTCCGCTGTACCGAAAATAACGGGAGAACCCGTCTCCTCAGCCGCATTGATAATGCCCTGTGCAAGCTCCAAAGTAACTGCGTTGAAAAGACCGACGGCATAATGGTCCTTTTTTGCGTCCTGTAATACTTCATTTAACGTAACTAACATTTTTACCAATCCTCTCTATCAATTATTATAATTCTTGTCTTCCGTATTTCTGTGATATTGCGTTAATTTCTTTATATGGCTTCATTCCGTCAACCGAATTAGCCGCAAACAAATTGCAAGCAGCTGCGGCAGAAGCAAACTCTAAAATTTCCTCGTCGCTCATTCCTGTGTAAATTCCGTAAAGTGATGCTGCACAGAAGGAGTCACCTGCGCCAACGCTACCCTTTATCTCCTCTGCCGGAATTTTAAGGGACGGAGTTACTGTGAATTTACCCGTTGCAACGTCCAAACAGAAGCCGGCCTTTTTACAATGGACGATTACCTTTTCTTTAACGCCCATAGCTGCCATCATTTCCATTGTTTTGCGTATGTTGTCAATATCGAGCTCTCCGTTTTCCTTGTAAGGCTCAAGACCCGATACCTTTCCGCTTTCAAACTCGTTCAAAATGGCATAGTGGCAATACTTAAGCGCAGGGCCAAGCTTTGCTTTATAATCAGCTGTATCATCACTGATAACGTCAACAGAGGTTTTAAGTCCATGTTGCTGCGCATCATGCAGGAAGCGCGCCATTACGGTACCGTACTCGCTGTCTTCACCATCAAAGGTATCAAGCAGCATTATGTATCCGATATGAAGAATTTTGCTGTTAAGCGAAGCAATATCAATATCCTCGGGCGAAAAATCAACATTGGCACCGCGTGAATTGAAGAAGGTGCGCTCGCCCGAAGGCTCACTCATAACGTCGGTAAAGCTTGTGGGTTTATCGGACGAAACAGAAATTCTGCTGCAATCAATGCCGTAGCCCTTCATCTCTGAAACGACGTATTTGCCATATTCATCATCACCGATTTTACCAATGACCGAAATCGGAACGGTGCTGTCAATTTTTGCAAGATTTATCGCAGTGTTTGGAACACAACCGCCAACCGAACGGCTTATTTGTGAAATGCTTGCAAGCATACCCTTGTCAGGATAATAGTCAATGTTTTTAACTATATCGGTCAAAATGCTGCCGGCAATCGTAACGCCCTTGCGCTCGCCCGACATAAGATAATCAACCGTTACACCAAAAATTGCCGCAAGCGAAGGAAATTGCGTAACCTCGGGATATCCCAAGCCGTTTTCCCAACGACTTACTGTCTTATCGCTGATATTCAATTTTTCCGCCAGCTGCGACTGTGTAAGGCCACATTTCTTTCTGAATTTTGCAATGGTTAGTCCAATACTTCTTGCGTCCATCTTTTCACACCCTCAAAATATTGTATATCTTAATTATAACCGTTCTTCAAAATTTAGTAAACCTATCTTTAAAAGAATAAAAACGCGAATTTTTTAATTTTTTCGCCAAAACTCTATAATTAATAGAGTTGGTCTGAAAAAATGATATTGTATAAAATTAAAGGAATCGGTCAAATACCGATTCCTTTAACATAGTACGGGTAGCAGGACTTCAACATATACCAAGAAGCCCAGACTAGAACCTGATGGTAACGCCGCCTTATTGAAAACTATTTTACAACCTTATATTTAGTTCTTAAACCATACTTTACAGAAGAAAGAAGACCTATTAACACGCTCTGTACTGATTCTGACTTTTATAATTAAATTTGCTGATATAGGTTATTTAATTTATTGGAAGAAACAATCAAATCATATTCTTTAATTTCCTCAAGAATGACCGGTATGTTAGGTTTGTATGCCTTAATAATCGATAAAATTTTGGAAATATTAAGCATACCTTCTCCTATTGGACACTGTTTCAACTGATTATCATCAATCTTAAAATCCTTTAAATGAATAACAGCAATTTTATCTCCTAAAAGCTCAAAGGCGGAATCTATTATTTCATCTTGTTGCATATAGTTTTCTGTTGTCAAAAGATTAAGCAAGTCGAAAATAACAACGATATTAGGTGAATTCAGGTCGTTTACAAGGCGTAACATTCTCTCCGGTGAATTGATAACAAAGCAACTTACCGCCTCAACCGCAATCATAACACCAAGTTTCTCTGCAGCATCTCTAAGCACTTTCATATTTGAGAGTAAATACCGATATGCTTCCTCTGTCTGATTGTTTTCGGGGATACATTCCTCACCCACAAAGCCTGTTTCAAGACCAACTACACCGGCATTCATAAACTTTGCATATTTTAAACTTTCAACAAAATATGCCATATCCTGTTCTAAAACTTGCTTGTTAGTATTAGACGGATTTATATAACAGCCTAAAACAGAGATTTCAATACCATTTTCAGAGAAAATCTCTCCTATTTTCTTAGCATAAGACGGAGAAAACGTTCCCTCTTTAAAGCCTTTACAGGATTTTTTTAAAACAAGCTGAACATTGCCGATACCGTACTCTTTAAGTTTTTGCGATAGCTCAGGCAAATCCTCTGCTTCAACATCGTGTCCTCTAAGACCTATATTTAATTTATCATTTATCACGGCTGTTTACCTATGTATGCTAAGATACCACCATCAACATAAAGCACATGACCATTTACGAAATCTGATGCTTCACTAGCGAGGAACACTGCAGGTCCTTGTAAGTCTTCAACTGTTCCCCAACGAGCAGCAGGAGTTTTTGCAATAATAAAGCTATCGAACGGATGACGGCTACCGTCAGGCTGTTTTTCACGTAAAGGTGCAGTTTGAGGTGTTGCTATATAACCGGGACCTATACCATTACACTGAATGTTATGTTCGCCGTATTCGGAGCAGATATTTCGGGTAAGCATCTTGAGTCCGCCCTTAGCGGCAGCATAGGCAGAAACGGTTTCACGACCGAGTTCTGACATCATTGAGCAGATATTAATTATTTTACCGCGTCCCTTTTCTTTCATTGCCGGAATAACCGCCTTTGCACAAATAAAGGGAGCATTAAGGTCAACATCGATTACCTTTCTGAAATCTTCTGCACTCATTTCGTGCATCGGTATACGCTTAATAATACCTGCGTTGTTTACAAGAATATCAATAGTACCGATTTCGGCCTCAACCTTCTTAACAAGAGCATTTACTGCATTTTCATCAGTAACATCGCAAACAAAACCGTAAGCCTTAATACCTTTTTCCTCAAAAGCTGCAAGGCCTTTGTTAACAAGTTCTTCGTTAATATCGTTAAAAACAATTGTTGCTCCGCAATCAGCATAAGCCTCTGCAATAGCAAAACCGATGCCATAAGAACCGCCTGTTATCCAAGCAATTTTACCATCAAGACTAAATTTATTAATATTCATAATTCTTTTACCTCAATTCTGTTGTAGGAATAGTATCCATATCGTCAAATACTTGATTTTCGCCGCCCATTGCCCAAATAAATGTGTAATTCGCTGTACCTGCACCTGAATGAATACTCCAAGAAGGACTTATAACAGCCTGCTCGTTCTGCATAACGATATGGCGTGTTTCAGTTCCCTCGCCCATCATATGAAATACAACATTATCCTTCGGAATATCAAAATAGAAATAAACTTCCATTCTTCTTTCGTGTGTATGAGCAGGCATTGTGTTCCATACCGAGCCGGGTTCCAATACTGTCATACCCATAGAAAGCTGACAAGTTTTAAGCACATCAGGATGAATAAACTGATTTATAACACGCTTATTTGAAGTTTCCATAGCGCCAAGGGGCTTTTTGGCGGCATCTGCAATCTTAATAAGCTTTGTTTCATAAGATGTGTGAGCAGGAGCAGAAACCATATAAAACTTTGCAGGATTAGCTGCATCGTCAGAGCTAAAAATCACTTCTTTAACGCCCATAGTAATGTAAAGACAATCCTTACAGCCAAGTTCGTAAACAGTACCATCAACAGTAACCTTACCGCTACCTGTTCCAACATTAAACATACCAAGTTCACGGCGTTCAAGGAAATACTGTGTTCCAAAGTTATGCCATACATCCATTCCCTTTTCGATAGAAACCGCTTCGTTTACAGGCATAGCTCCTAATGTCACCATTCTATCAACATGGCTATATACCGAGATAACCTCATCTGCTTTAAATAAATCTTCAATAAGAAACTCTTTTCTAGTTTCCTCTGTTGTGTAGCGCTTGAAATCACGCTGATTACAAGAATAACGAATATCCATAATTATATCTCCTTAAAATTAAATTTCTACTATTCCGACGCTAAGGTCACCGTTATCCATAACATCATGGAAACAAATCCTCGCACATGAGGGATTAAACTGCGGATGAGGATGAGCGGGGTGCTTCATACTGTGCACATCTGCAATGATTGTCTCTGTATTATTTTCCATATCAATAAGACAAACAGCACTTTTTTCCAGACCGTTTTCATATTTGATTTCAGGCAGTAAATCTGCCGCAAGGTATTTACCGTTATGGGAGGCATTTACGTGCCAATAATTATATTTACTGTAAAGTATTTGGTGTTCTTTAGTTTCTAAATCTACATATCCGATTCCTCTGGGCGGTTCGGGGGAACAAGCATATTTTACAAAGTATATGCCTTTTCCATCCGCACTCCATGACTCATGCCCGAAGCAATCAATTAAATTACCGTTTTCATCCAACCTTTGTTTAGCGATATTATACGGTTCCTTCCCGATTTCCGCTATCCATAAGCGGTTGGTGATATACTGCGTGTCTCCTTCATGGGCAAAGAAAAACAATTCAGGATTAGTAGGACATATCATCATATGGTCAGCGCATATAAATGGCGGAGCAAACTGCTTTTCAAAAGCCTTTATAACTTCATTATTATGCAAATCCAATCTCATACAGGTATCGAGTTTATTTTCCCTTTGTGACTGCCAGTTAATATACCTTCCGTCCTTTGTTATATGAAAAAGCAAATATCGATAATCGTCCTTAAAAATAGCCTTCTTTTCCAAAGTATCTATATTTAAACTCCATAAGACATTATCATCATCAGAAAAATACAAGTTCTTATCAAACACTGTAAAATCAGTATAAGGTAAAATAGTTCTTCCCTCTTTGTATATTTGCTTATGTAATACTTTTTCAGTTTTCTCATTAATATCAATAAGTACAAATTCAGATTCAAAAATTTTTTCATCGGCTTTATTAGTCTTGGCTTTTTTTAAAATAAGTTTATTATCGTCCATCCAGACATTAGTGCTATAATATCCAAAAGTATATATGTGTCCCTCCTGATGAATCCTTAAAATATCCTTTTTATCATTCTTTTCAACCGAAAAACTCACACCTATCTCCCCTTTTTTTAAGCTAATTTATTTTCATTGATACATCTTTGCATTTCAGAACACATCAACAAAAAAGCTCCCATTCCGTGCAAATCGTTTTTTATTTGTTCGCGATTTATATAATGCTCATAAGTTCCGCTATCAATACAAGTTCCTATGCAAACCTTATCTATTACTATGTTTCCGTTTTCATCATAATAAAGAATATCTTCTATACCTTTATATGCTTTTTCTAAAACAGACACATATTCCTTACCGATTATACCTTTACGTATTGCCTTAGCGTATGAATAAATGAATAGATTCGTGCAAGAACTTTCAACCCAATTATCAGGGTCCTCAGGCTTATCAAGCACTTCAAACCACATACCAGTTTTGGAATCTTGGAATTTAACAAGTGATTTAAGCAAATCTATCTCTATTTTCTTAAGGCTTTCAACTGCAGGATGGTCCTCTGGTATGTAATCAAGAATATCAAGAATTGCAACGGCATACCAGCCCACCGCTCTCCCCCAGAACTGTCCCGACAAGCCAGTTTCAGGGTCTGCCCAACATTCCTTCTTGGAATCATCCCAACCATGATAGTATAAACCAGTCTTAGAATCACGCATAAAATCATTCATAATAAAAATCTGCTTTATTGCGCGCTCTCTCAAAACAGCATCACCAAACCTATCTGCATACATAACAGATAGTGGGCCAGCCATATAAGCGCCATCCATCCACATCTGATAAGGCTGGGTCATCATATGCCAATAACCGCCATACTGGTTTACCGGCCAATAATACATCGACTGTGCTGCAGTTTTAATTGCATTAAGATACTTTTTATTCCCTGTTTCATCATACAGATTATATAATAAAATTGTTGGTTGCTTGTGGTCAAGCATTGTCAAAGCATTCCAAGTAAGCCAAGGTGTATCTTTGGTCGTTAGTTCGTGGTTAAAGCCAAATAGTTCACCATTAGGCCCAATAACGCTATCAACATAGCTTTTTATGTAATCAAAATATTTCTTATCCCCAGTTAAAAAATATATCTGCTGCATGCCAGATAAAGCAACACCTTGATGATAAAAAAGCGTACCAACCGGAGGAAGTTCTGTTGGTTTAAATCTCCTCATCAAAGCCTCGCAAGCTTCTATACCATATTCCAAAGGTTTTTTATTCATATTTTTCAAACTCTCCTTATAATATTTGACAAATATATCATATCATATATCGTTTTCGAAAACCTTTGTAAATTTGTTTTTTTTAGACTGATTTTTTGAGGCGCGAGCCAAATTTACGAACTTTCCAGACTTAAAATCCTTATTTTATCAATCTTTTACAAAATTTAAAGCCGATTTTAGATTTCTTTAATCCTTTATTACTTGAACTGAACATAAAGTTATGATATACTCAGGGAAAAGTAAAGGAGGGTTAAATTTGAACTATGTTTCTTCAGAATTAGATAGTTTCTACGATCTGCATTTAAATTGTGCAACCCATTATGCATACATTGAAAACCCCCAAGGTATGACTCGACCCCATCATCACGATGATTATGAGATATACTTTCTTATATCAGGCAATAGAAAATATTTTATTCAAAATACTATATACACACTAAATCCAAATCAAATTGTTATATTCAAACCAAATATTCCTCATCAAGTAACAGTTAATCTTAACATTCCTTACGAAAGACAATTGCTTTATGTTACACCGCAACTGTTTTCAGAAGTCTTTAATAATAATCCATTTTTAGAGCAAATCGTTAACAAACAATTTTTTAATTTATCATCAGAGAATTTCGAAAAAGCATTAAACATCATCTCTAAAATAAATGATGAGTTCAAAACCAACGATATTTATTCCCTTGGTAATATCAAAAACATTCTCTCTGAACTGTTAATATTCATCGAACGCCATAACGATACTTCTGACGTCGCTATTGACAAAGGCGATTTAAGAATTCAAAATGCAATCAATTTCATTCTTGACCATTACTCGGACCCGATAACCTTGACCGACTGTGCTAAAATCGCTTCTATGAATTACCACTCGTTTTCAAAGGCGTTTCAAAAGATAACTGCAATCGGATTCAAAGAATTCTTAACAAGGCTTCGTATTGACAAAGGGTGCGAACTGCTTGAAACAACTAATTATTCCATAACAAAAATTGCTGGGTTAGTTGGCTTTTCTACAGATAATCACTTCAGCACTACCTTCAAAGCACTTCATAACGTAACTCCTAAAGAGTATAGAAATCAGCACCGAAAGATCAATTATTAAATGAATAGCATTTTAATTAGTCGACATCAACCTTTGTTATGCAAACATAACACCATAAATATTGGCAGAATGTTCTGCTGTAAGCCGAACACACATAAGCAATATTGTGTCTCCAAATGTTATAAAAACTTTTCACTTGATATACTTTATCGTATTAATAGTGACTTTGAAGTTGAAGCAGTCGAGTATATTACCAAATCCGCATAAAACAAAAGAGCAGACCTTAAAACCTGCTCCATACATAACGTCTAAATTCGAAATTACAAAAAATCGAGTGTCCATAACTCAAATCCGTTATGAACACCCGATATGGTGCGGGTAGCAGGACTTGAACCTGTACCGAGTTGCCCCGACTAGAACCTGAATCTAGCGCGTCTGCCGATTCCGCCATACCCGCATATTAAACTGTGGAAAAATGTGTTGATTTTCAGTAAAAAACGGAACCGCATACGCGCTCCGCGAGACTCTTACGGTGCCCAAAAATTTTGCGGCAATGAATGCCTTAAATTTTTGACCGTTGCGCCTTTTTCACCTTCGCTTCATCATCCGCAGGATGCGCTCGGTGCAAAAGCTGCCGATTCCGCCATACCCGCATATTTGATAATTTATACTCAAATCAACGCTAATTATTATATCAGCACATTTTTATATTGTCAACAACAAATATCCGAGAAACGAATTCTTTCGTTCCTCGGATTTGTTTATATGCGCAAATATCAGTCAATATTCTTTATGTAGCAGCGACGACGCTTGTGCTGGTCCTTTTCAAAGCCCTTCCACTGCGACAACACCTTGCTGTTGGTTTCAAGCATGGGTCCTGTTTCGGCATATTTAATACCATTTTTATTGCAACTTCTGAGAAGCTCGTCAAGAACCATCGCATTAACACCTGTTTTTTGCAAATCAGGACGAACGGCAATCAAGAACATATCAACCGCATCATTATGGGTGAGCGCCCAGAGCATACGAATAAAGCCAAGCGGCAGCATACGTCCGTTGCTTTTTTTAACAGCGTTTGCCATTGACGGAGCGCTGATTCCAAACGCAACAAGCTCATCATTCTCATCAGCAATAAAGCAGGCATAATTGGGGTTAATGAGTGGTATAAACTTATTTGCATACCTGTCAATCTGCTTATCGGTCAGGTCAACCGTTCCGTAAAGCGGAGCGTAGCATACGTTTGCAAGCTCAAACACCGCCTTTACGTATTTGTAAAACTGCCAACGGTGCTTAACCTTAACAACGTGCAAATTATTTCTCTCCTTGCATCTGTTGGCAATTCTATTAAACAGGACTGCAACGTCGCTATCGGTGCTTGGAACAGCAATTTTATACTCAATCCAATCGGTATCCTTGGCGTAGCCCAAGCGTTCAAGATGCTCGTTATAATACGGTTCGTTATAATAAGTGATGAACATACTGCGTCTGTCAAAACCGCTTACAAGCATACCTTCCCTGTCCATATCTGTAAAGCCGAGAGGACCGTGAACCTGACTGCAGCCCTTTTCTTTGGCCCACTTTTCTACCGCATTGAAAAGTGCAGCCGAGACCTCGGGGTCATCAATAAAATCCACCTGTGAAAAGCGCATGCGCGAAGTATTCCACTTCTCGTTAGCCTTGTGACTCAAAATTGCGCCGATACGGCCAACAATTTCACCGTCCTTATACGCAAGAAAACAACGCGCTTCACAATAATCAAAGGCAGGGTTTTTATCCCTGTTCCAATCGTCGAGGTCATCGCCGTAAAAAGCAGGAATAAAACACTTGTTATTTTTATAAAGCTTGTTTGGAAAATCAACAAACTTACGTAAATCGCGCCCGGATAAAACTTCTTTAATTTCTACCATAGTTTTTCCCCCTCGTACAACATTTTATAACAAAAATCGACAGATGTCAATTAAACATATATTACTAAATTTATATGTGATTAACAATTTGTTCATACTCTTGTGGTAAAATTAACCGATAAATTGGAGGTATGTTATGCTTACTCTTAAGAACATTACAAAAACGTACGTCACTGGTGACTCGCAGGTTGAGGCATTAAAGGGTCTTACTCTTGATTTCAGAGAGAACGAATTTGTTTCAATACTAGGTCAATCCGGATGCGGAAAAACCACCCTTCTTAATATAATCGGTGGACTTGACCGCTACACAAGTGGTGACCTGATTATTAACGGTGTTCCCACCAAAACCTACAAGGATGCAGATTGGGACACTTATAGAAACCACTCTGTCGGATTTGTTTTTCAAAACTATAACCTTATACCCCACCAGACAGTGCTTGCTAACGTCGAGTTGGCG
>CALDPI010000253.1 GCA_937912045.1 uncultured Clostridia bacterium | reverse complement strand
CAGCCCTTCAATATATATAAGGAGAAGGGCAAGGTGAGCAATCTTGAGACGCTGGTGAATAAAGAGCAGCCGGCAGCCACTGTGGGCATAGGCCACACACGATGGGCCACACACGGCGAGCCGTCGACAACTAACGCCCATCCGCATCTCTCCATGAGCGAGGAGATTGTTATCGTGCATAACGGAATAATCGAAAATCACGTGGAGCTGGAAGAAATGCTTCGCAAAAAGGGCTATTCCTTTCGCTCAGCAACAGATACCGAGGCGGCGGCCCATCTGCTCGACCTTTGCTTTTCTGAAACCCATAATCCAAGGGAGGCAATTTTCAGAGCGGTTCGTCACCTTAAGGGTTCCTTTGCGTTTTGCGTTATGTTCAAGCAGGACCGCGAAACCGTCTATGCGGTGAGAAAAGGCAGTCCGCTTATCTGCGCCCAAACGGCAGAGGGCGGCTACGTTGCGTCCGATATCACGGCAATTTTACCCTTTGTCAAAAATTATTATGCATTGCCGGAGGGCGTTGTGGCGGAAATCAAACCGCAGAGCCTTCGCTTTTTCTCGTCGGTCGATAACGAAATATCGTGCGAGAAAAAGAGAATTGAATGGAACGCACAGGCGGCTCAAAAATGCGGCTATAATCACTATATGCTAAAGGAAATAAACGAACAACCCGACGCGATTAAAAACACGGTTATGCCCCGTCTTCGTGACGGAATACCTGTGTTCGATTGCGATATGATAGACCGTGTCGGAACGGAAATCACGGATATAAAAATAGTTGCGTGCGGCACCGCAATGCACGCAGGGCTTGTCGGCAAAAATTTAATCGAGCGATTTGCGCGGGTGCCCGTATCGGTTGAAATTGCGTCAGAGTTCAGATATTCCAACCCAATAATTGATAAAAACACGCTTATGATTTTCATATCACAGTCGGGCGAAACGGCAGACACCATTGCCGCACTCAACCTGTCGCGTGAGATGGGTGCAAAAACGCTTGCCATTGTCAACGTTGTAGGCTCGTCGGTTGCGCGCCTTGCCGACTACGTGATATATACCTGGGCGGGCCCCGAAATTGCAGTTGCCTCAACCAAGGCATTTACCGTTCAGTGTGCAGTGATGTATCAGATTGCCTTTAAGCTTGCCCTCGCAAGAAGACAGATTACAGCAGGACGCTGTAACGAGCTTTGCAGCCTATTGGCAGAAGAATTGCCCGGGGTTGTGGCTTCTGTCCTTTCGATGAGCGGCAAAATAAAGCGCATTGCCGAAAAGCTGTCGCATTATGAGGATATGTTTTTCATAGGCAGGGGAATAGATAACGAGATTTGTAAAGAAGCCTCGCTTAAGCTTAAGGAGGTTTCATATATCCACAGCGAAGCATATCCCGCAGGCGAGCTAAAGCACGGCACAATTTCGCTCGTCGCGGCGGAGGTGCCGATTGTGGCGCTGTTTACCGAAAGTGATTTGCTGGAAAAAACGATGAACAACGTGCGCGAGGCAAAATCGCGCGGTGCAACCGTATTTTCGGTTTGCACCAAGGAATGTGAGGATACTGTCAGAAACGTTTCAGACTATGTCCTGCCTCTGCCTGCCGTTGCTGTGCCCTTTGCGCCGATTGTGGCAGGTGTGGCGTTTCAGCTCTTGGCATATTACACCGCCGTTGCACGCGGCTGTGACGTTGATATGCCACGCAACCTTGCAAAATCTGTGACTGTAGAATAAGGAGTGATACGGATGAATATTACAGAAAACGTAAAAGAGCGCTTTGCAGAGCTGTGCATACAAAAGAACATAAGTCTTTGCAAGCTCGCCAGTCTTTCGGGCGTACCGTATACTACGGTCAAATCAATATTTTATAATCAAAGCAAGAATCCGGGCATAGCAACGATAGAAAAGTTGTGCGACGGACTCGATATAACGGTAACGGAATTTTTCAGCAAAGACTGTTTCAAAAAATAAAAGGCTGTCATTGACAGCCTTTTATTTTTTGAAATATTCGAATTTGTTCCAGGGGTATGTGTTGGGCGGTGTGAGCGAGAATTCCATCTGTTTTTTCGTCTCCGGGTGGGTGAAGGCGATTTTGTGTGAAAAAAGTGCGATGTTGCACTTGTCCTGCGCACCGCCGTATTTTTCGTCACCCACAAGCACGGTCTTCCTGTGTGAAAACTGAACGCGGATTTGATGTGTGCGTCCTGTTTTCAGCACAACCTTTATAAGTGACAGGTCGCCTGCGGTTTCCAAAACCTCATACTCAAGTATGGCCTCTTTTGCGCCCACGCGTGCGGTCTTCACAACGTAGGATTTGCAGCGGTTTCGGTCCCTGTAAAGAAAATCGCGATATTCGCCCCTGGGGCTTTCGGGTGCTCCGTGTACAACGCAGAGATACTCCTTGTAAAAATTGCGGCTTTTAACGTCCTCGCAAAGTTTTGCCGCCGCCTTTTTACTGCGCGCATACACCATAACGCCCGAAACTGCGCGGTCGAGCCTGTGCACCGCCTCAACGTAGTATGAGCCGGTCTCACTTTTGAGCATATCGGGCAGATTGCGTGCGCGTGAGGCATCTGCCTGTGACAAAATTCCCGCAGGCTTTTCGCAGACTATAATCTGTTTGTCAAAATGTAGAGTCTTAATCATAAAAAATTTCCTTTAATGCTAACCTCACCAAAGGATAAGGCATCCTCGGTGCCGTCGTCATATTTCACAAGCAAGCGAAAATTATCGTCAATGCCGAGTGATAGGGCAGGGCGCTCCTTCCCGTTTTGCAGCACAGTTATTTCCTTGCCGCAGAGTGACAGATGCTTTCGGTATTTTGAAAGGTGCGGCTTGGCTTCAAGGTTGTCGTAATATTCCTTAAGTCTTTCACATATACGGGCGCAAAGCGCGTCGGTCGCGTCCTCTTCAGCACACTCGCAGATGTAACCGTAAATATCCTTTATATCGTCGGGTATTTCTTCTTTCGGCCTGGAAACGTTGACCCCAATACCAAGGATAACACAGTCAAGGCTGTTTTGTGTAAAAACCGCCTCTGCCAGAATGCCACAAATCTTTCTGCCGCAGAGATACAGGTCGTTCACCCATTTGATTTTCGGGCTTGCCGAAAACAACTCTAAAACAGCATCGTGCACCGCCGCGGCCGCCGCCGTTGTAATAAGCAGCACGTTTTCGGCACGGACTGTGGGACGCAGAACTATGCTCATATAAAGATTGCCTGCAGGCGAGAAGAAGGTTCTTCCCATTCGACCCCTGCCGCCCGTCTGCCTTTTTGCAACAACAGTGGTCCATTCGGGTGCGCCCTGTGCCGCCAGCTCTTTGGCAACGCGATTGGTGGAGTCGGTTTCTTTAAGTTTGATGATTTCCATTATATATACCTAAAAAGCCGCCAAAGGCGGCTTTTTCTTACTGCTGATTTTGTATGTAGTTTACAAGGTCACCAACGGTTTTAACCTCTTCAATCTGCTCGTCGGGAACCTGAATTCCAAACTCATCCTCAATTGACATGATGAGTTCAACAACGTCAAGGCTGTCAGCGCCAAGGTCATTTCCAATGTCTGTATCCATTGTTATGGATTCTTCGTCAGCGTCAAGCTGCTCTGCAAGTAAAGTTTTAATTTTTTCAAATACCATAAATTAACCTCCAAAGAAAATGAAAACGGGTACGACCCTTGTCGTCCTATTTAAAATGATATGTGCAAAATGCCACTTTGTCAACATTTTTTTGCAAAAAATTTTTTAATGCAAAAGAATATTGCATTCTTTAAAAAACTAAAGTATAATATAAAATTAGTATTAGAAAGAAGCGGAGCGAGAAAATATGTCTAATGAAAAAATGGTAAAAGCTATAACCTCAATGGACGAGGACTTTGCCAAATGGTACACCGACGTTGTAACCAAGGCAGAGCTTATTGATTATTCCTCGGTTAAGGGTTGTATGATTATCCGCCCGTACGGATATGCTATTTGGGAAAACATTCAGAGAATACTTGACGGTATGTTTAAGGAAAGCGGACACGAAAACGTCTATATGCCAATGTTCATACCCGAAAGCCTGCTTCAGAAAGAAAAGGACCACGTTGAAGGCTTCGCGCCCGAGGTTGCCTGGGTTACCCACGGCGGCATGGAGGAACTGGAGGAGCGCCTTTGTGTGCGTCCCACGTCCGAAACACTTTTCTGTGACCACTATGCAAACATAATCCAGTCCTACCGCGACCTGCCAAAGCTTTATAACCAGTGGTGCTCGGTTGTTCGCTGGGAAAAGACAACACGCCCGTTCTTGCGCTCGCGCGAGTTTTTGTGGCAGGAGGGACACACCATCCACGCCACCGCAGAGGAAGCAAAGGCTTCCGACGTTCATATAACCGTAGGTGTCCCGCCGCTTATGCGTGTTCACGGTTCTATGGTTGCAATCCCGGGACAACAGAGACTCATGGCTGAAGACGTTGAGGCACTTGTTAAGGGAATAATGGGTGAATTCCAAAAACGTGCATTTGCAGAGCGCGGTGAAATCGACTTCTCGTTCGGTCTTGCCGGAATGGGACGTTACCGTGTTAACGTATTTAGACAGAGAGGTACAACAGCTGCTGTATTCCGTCTCGTAGGTTCAAAGATTCCGCGTCCGGAAGATCTCGGTGTTCCGCCTGCAGTTATCGACCTCTATCAGAAAAAGAGCGGTCTTGTTTTGGTAACAGGTCCGACTGGTTCAGGTAAGTCAACAACTCTTGCTTCCCTTATCGGTCTTGTAAATGACAATCTCAATGCCCACATTATCACGCTTGAGGATCCGATTGAGTATTTGCACAGACATAATAAATCTATCGTTAACCAGAGAGAAATCGGTGTTGATACACGATCATATGCCGCAGCTCTCCGCGCTGCCCTTCGTGAGGACCCGGATGTTATCCTCGTAGGTGAGATGCGTGACCTCGAGACAATCAGTACCGCAGTAACAGCAGCCGAGACCGGACACCTTGTTTTCTCCACGCTTCATACAATCGGATGCGCAGAGACAATCGACCGTGTTATCGACGTATTCCCGACTGATCAGCAGGATCAGATTCGCGTTCAGCTTTCAATGGTACTTGAGGCTGTTATTTCTCAGCGTCTTCTCCCGACTATTGATGGTAACGGACGAGTTGCTGCTTTCGAAGTTATGCTTGCAAACTCAGCTATTCGTAACCTTATCCGTGAGGGTAAGAACTATCAGATCCCGAGTGCAATGCAGAGTGGTAAGAAGCAGGGCATGCAGACTATGGATGACTGTCTTCTTGACCTCTATTCAATGGGCCGTATCTCCAGAAAGGATACACTCCTTTATGCGACAGATCCGGACGAACTCTCAAAGAGACTTCTCTAATAAGCAAACAAATAGCTATAAAAAGGGACAGGCAATGCGCCTGTCCCTTTACATTTGTTACAAAGTTCGGCAAAATGCACAAATTTTTCCCGCGGTAATTAACTTGAACTAGTGCTTGTGTTATGGTAAAATACTTGAGTAAACACTCTGTTATGGGTGTTGATGCTAACGGATTCAAAATAATTGAAAAAGGAGCGTAATTTATTATGCGAAAAATGAAAAAAGTGTTAGCACTTGTTTTGGCTCTCTGCCTTTGCTTTGGTCTCGCGGCTTGCGGCGGCAATGCAGATGACGCAGATAAGGGTTCAGTTTATTACTTGAACTTTAAGCCGGAGCAGGACAAACAGTGGCAGGAACTTGCAAAGATCTACACTGAGGAAACAGGTGTTGAGGTTACAGTTGTAACAGCAGCATCAGGTGAGTACGAGACAACTCTCATGGCTGAAATGGCTAAGACAGATGCTCCGACTCTCTTCCAGGTAAACGGACCTGTTGGTCTTAAGTCTTGGGAAGATTA
This sequence comes from uncultured Clostridia bacterium, assembly GCA_937912045.1. Lineage (GTDB taxonomy): Bacteria > Bacillota > Clostridia > Oscillospirales > Acutalibacteraceae > SIG589. The sequence goes on along the minus strand of CALDPI010000253.1, from coordinate 726 downwards.
TTGCTATGATCTTTCAGAGTCTGCTATCTACAAAGAACTTACAAGCACAGACTTCGCTCTTAAGGGCTCAGACGGTGCAGTTCGCGGTATCGGTTATGTAATCGAATCTTACGGTCTCATCACAAACGTAACACTTCTTGAGAAGGCTGGTTACAAAGTTGATGATATTAAGTCTTTTGACGACCTTAAGAAGGTTGCAGAGGACATCACAAAGAACAGCAAGAAGCTCGGCTTCTCTGCATTCACATCAGCAGGTATGGAGGCAAGCTCTGACTGGAGATTTAAGACACATCTTGCTAACCTCCCGATTTACTTCGAGTATCAGGCAGATGGCATAAATGCTACAGAGGCTATTAAGGGCACATATCTCGATAATTATCGTGCAATGTGGGATCTCTACATTAACAACAGCACATGTGCACCGAAGGACCTTTCAGGTAAGACAGGTGACGATTCCAGAAACGAATTCCTCGAGGGTAAGGCTGTATTCTTCCAGAACGGTTCTTGGGAGTATGCAGGTGTTACAGGCGAGGGCAAGTTTGCTGATAAAGACGTAACAATGCTCCCGATTTACTTCGGAGTAGGTGATGACGAGGCTAACCAGGGTCTCTGCACAGGTACAGAGAACTATTGGTGCGTAAACTCTAAGGCATCAGAAGCTGACATTAAGGCTACACTTGATTTCATCAACTGGTGTGTAACTTCTGAAGTTGGTACAAAGGCTAT
>CALDPI010000252.1 GCA_937912045.1 uncultured Clostridia bacterium | reverse complement strand
TCCAGCATGGACAATAAGTGTTCCTTGGCCTGTTCAATGGAAAAACCGGAAATGCGCTCAAGCATTTCAAGCTGGCTTTTCTTGACCTTCTCAGTTTCTTCTAATTTAGCCTCAACCTCTTTAGCACGCTTTGCAATATTTTCCTCCTTAACCTCAAGGTTATCCAACTTGCGGTCAAGGGTTTCTTCCTTCTGCTGAAGTCTGTGCTCCTGACGCTGAACCTCATTACGACGCTCGCGCAGGTCTCTGTCGGTTTCGGTGCGAAGCTGATGAATTTCATCCTTCGCTTCAATAATAAGCTCACGCTTTTTGGCTTCGGCATTTTTCATAGCATCGCTTAAGATTCTACGTGCCTCATCCTCTGCGGAGCCGATGGTTGATTCTGCGGTTTTACGACGGTGCGCCGAGCCGACAAAAAAGAAGACTACAGCAGCAACAACTGCAACCACAGCACCAATGAGATACGGTAATATCTCCGGCATAAAATGCACCTCCTATATTAAAAAACGCTCGTTTGAAAAGGGCTGCGTTTTTCCGCCCGTGAAGTGGTAAAACAAATGATTCGCCAAATCATAATATGATACCATATCACATTTATTTTATTACCATATCTATTGTATGTCAAGAAAAATATCACTACCGGTAGAAGTTTTTCGGCATATTACGATAAAAAATCATATTGTTTTATTGACTTTACGAGTTAAAAATTATATAATGTACTTTGTAAGTTTATTTGACCGGAGGATTTTCCAATGAAAAAAGTATCTAAGCCTACATTTTTCATAGTCCTGGCGCTTATTCTCGCACTTACATATTGCGCCTTTTTCGGAGTCTATGATTATTATGGCGACACAAAAAACACCTACATAAAGGGTGCCAGTGATATTCGTTGGGGTATTGATATCCGCGGTGGTGTTGAAGCTGTTTTCACACCTGACGTTGAGGTTGACTCAATCACCGAAGAGGATATGGATGCCGCAAAGGAAATTATTGAAACCCGCCTTGTTAACAACAACATTACCGACTATGAGGTTTACACAGACGACGTTAAGCATCAGGTAATTGTCCGTTTCCCGTGGCAGGCCGGAGAGAGCGATTTTGACGCTACAACCGCCGTTGCAGAGCTCGGCGAAACCGCTATGCTCACCTTCTGCGAGGGACAGACACAGGACAAAGTTGTGCTCAAGGGTGCTGCTGATATCAAGACCGCTACACCCAGCGTTTATGAAAATCAGTACGTTGTTGCACTTGAACTCACGTCTGCAGGTAAAGCAAAATTTGCAGAGGCAACCGCGCGTCTTGTTGGACAGACAATCTCCATCTGGATGGACGACGTTATGATTTCGGCACCGACCGTTAATCAGGCAATCACCGACGGCAATGCAATCATTCAAGGCATTGGCGGAGCTGAAGAAGCAACCGAGCTTGCCAATAAGATTAACGCAGGTTCTCTCCCCTTCGCTCTTACAGTTGATGATTCAAAGCTACAGATTATTACCCCCACGCTTGGTAACGAGGCCCTGCGCGTTATGCTTATTGCAGGCGCAATCGCATTCTTCCTTATCTGCGTAATAATGATTGTCAGATACCGTGTGCCCGGCGTTATCGCTTCCGTTTCGCTGCTCGGACAGGTTGCAGGTATGATTGCTGCTGTTTCCGGCTTCTTTGGCGGAGCTTCAAGCTTTACGCTCACAATCCCCGGTATTGCCGGTATGATACTTTCGATAGGCATCGGTGTTGACTGTAACGTTATCGCTTCTGAGCGTATCATTGACGAGTTCAAAAACGGTAAGACTATTGACGGTGCTATCGCCACAGGCTTTAAAAACAGCTTGAGCGCTATCATCGACGGCAACGTAACGGTTGTTATCGTTTCGCTCGTGCTCATGGGCGCTTTCGGAACACCCGACAGCCTTATGGCTAAAATCTTCTCCCCTGTTATGTCGCTCTTCAGTTCTTCCATAACAGGCTCAATTTACTCTTTCGGATATACACTGCTTATGGGCGTTGTGTTCAATCTCATTATGGGTGTTGTAGCATCACGTCTTATGCTCAAGAGCATTTCACGCCTTAAATTTATGCGCAAGCCGCAGCTTTACGGAGGTGCCAAAAATGCTTAGTAGTAAATTCAATTTTTCAAAAAATGTTAAAATTCCGCTCATTATTTATGCAGCCGTTATTGTTCTTACAATAATTTTTGCATTTATTCATCAAGGCATTAACCTTGATATCAACTTCAAGGGCGGCAGCCGTTTCACCTACACTTATACAGGCGAAATTAACACAAATGATGCAGAAAAAGCCATCGAAGACGCTCTTAAAAAGGACGTAACCGTTACTCAGAGTCAGTCTATCGCCGGCGATTCTACAAAGCTTGTTGTTTCGCTCGTTGCAGATGAATCGCTCTCCACCGAAGCACAGCAGACCATTACAAAATCACTCACCGAAAAGTTCAAGGACAACAAGGTTGAGCTTGGCGATTCCACAACCGTCAGCCCCAGCGTCGCCGGCAGCTTCTTCGCCAAGAGCTTGTTCGCCGTTGCTATTGCCGCTGTACTTGTTATCATATACGTCGGCATCCGCTTTAGAAAAATTGGTGGTATTTCTGCTGCGATTACAGCACTTGTTGCACTCGTGCTCGACATTATCTCTGCATTTGCTGTATGTGTTATTTTCCATCTGCAGATTGACACAAACTTTATGGCTGTTATTCTCACCATCCTCGGTTACTCACTTAACGATACAATCGTTATCTATGACCGCATCAGAGAAAACAGAAAACTCTATCCTTCTGAGGATATTGCACTTGTCGTTGACGCAAGTATTTTCACGACAATGAGAAGAAACATCTTCACAACAACCACCACCTTCCTTGCAATCGTAACAATAATTGTTGTATCGGAGTTCTTTGGTCTTTCCAGCCTCCGCACCTTTGCAATTCCCATGGCTATCGGAATCGTTTCCGGATGCTTTTCTTCAATGTGTGTTTCTGGACCGCTCTGGGTTATTTGGAAAAAGCACCAAGCTCTCAAAACAAAGAAAAAATAAACTTAAAACCGAGGTGCAAAAGCCCCTCGGTTTTCTTTATCCCACCGTTTTATATGAAACATCGTATGCAGCAGGTACGGTGCAAAACACACCGTCCACCACAACGCTGATTGGCGATGACTTATAATATTTGCAAAAGCTTTTCAAAAAGCCGCTGTCCTCACCTGTAAATATATGTATAGGCTTATAAATGCTTGCTTGCGCCGCAATGGTCATTGCAGGGTTGTCTGAATATATTATTGTTATATTTACACCGCAGCTGTCAGAAATTAATTTAAGGCTTTTTAATGCGGCGGCTCTGTTCTCGGCGGTATCCTTTATTGGTAAAACCGTCAAAACAATAACATTCTTATTTAACTGTTTAGAAAGCTTTAATGCGGCTTTTACAATTTTTTCACAATGTGGCTGTGCCGTTATACACGCCATAATGGGCTTTTCGCGCACATAATCAACTCCTTCTGTCAATTATTATATACTGCTTTTATGTCATTTTTTGTAAATATTAATGTCCTGATTGTTAACTTATTTTAAAAATTTTCCTCAAATAAAATATATGCTGTCTTCATATATTTTATTTGGGGAGGAATGTATTATGAACAAAAAATCCACGATTATAAATATCGTTGTGGTATCAGCTCTCGGAACGCTGCTTCACTTTCTTTATGATTTGTGCAATCAAAACGCCTTTGTGGGCATTTTTTCCGCAGTTAATGAGAGCATTTGGGAACACCAAAAGCTTTTGTTTTTTCCGTCGTTTGCAGTCAGCATTGTAGAATTTTTAATATGCAAAGACTGCAAAAAAGGATTTTTTATGTCGCGGCTTTTGGGTGTGCTTTCGGGCATTGCAATCATTATCACACTTTACTACACAATAACGGGAATAATCGGAAAAAATATTGACGTTATAAATATAGTGCTTTTCTATTTGGGTGTAATTGCTACCTTTTTACTTTCAAACGTATATAAGAAAAATCGGGTACTGAGCGGTAAATACTCAAACATTATCGCCTTTGCAATATTTGTGGGAATAGCCGTATTGTTTGGCATTTTTACAACCAATCCGCCCGCAATCGGAATTTTTGATGACCCACAGGCAATAAAAAACGATACAGGAAATTAATCCTGTATCGTTTTTTAGTTTGCAGGTTTGAAATAATACGTTGGTGTATTTTCATTTATCGTTGCAAATTTATAACCCTTTGTTATACCGTATCTTATAATCTCGGGTATTGCATTAACAGTATGACCCTTAATGTCGTGTAAAAGAACAATGTTGCGTTTTCCGGGCTTGAGCGATTTTTTAACCTGTGAAGCAACCGCGGCAGGTGTTGACAGCTGCGTGTCAAGACTGCCAACGGTCCAGTCGTAGCCGAAATAGCCTGCTTTGGGCATCTCGGTTGCAAGCAACGTCATTATTCCCTTGCATTGACTGCGGCTAACCTGATTATTTGTGCCGCCGGGGAAACGGAAAATTTTAGTGTACTGTCCCGTTTGGTTTTTAATGATTTCGTTCATTTTCCAGAAATCGTTAAAATACGCTTCTTTACTGCGATATATTGACCACTGATGCGAATAGGTGTGAACACCGATTGAGTGACCTGCCTTGTGTGCAGCACCGATTAAATACTGATATTTAGAAAATTGATTTGTAACAAAGAACGTCGCCTTGACACCGTATTTATCAAGGGTGTTTAACAGCTGCTGGGTGTATTTTCCCGGGCCGTCGTCAAACGTCAGGTAAATAACAGAGCCCGACGGATTCTCGCCTGGTGCTGCCTGAACATTGTCGAAAACATACACTCTGCGTTTTACAGTGCCGGTGTTATTGGCAGCGTCGGTAGCGGAATACGTTATTTCATAGGTGCCGACCTTTGAAGTATCCACAGTGCCAGAAACCCTGACAGACGAGGTTACGTTACCGTCTTTGTTGTCGGTTGCGGTATAACCCGGGTCGCTGAACGTGCCGCCAAGCTTAACACACATATCCGAAAACCCACCAAGACTTATAACAGGCGGTGTAACGTCTTCGCAGAAATTGACCTTGACGGTCTTTTTAGCCTTATTGCCCGAAGAATCTTCAACAGCTAAAGTAACAGAATCTGTGCCGTCGGTCTTTTTAACCTTGGCGGTAATATCACCATCGTAATTATCTGTTGCAGTGTATTTTACGTTAAAAACGGTGGTGCCGATAAATACGTTAATTTCATCCGGAGCAGAAATAACGGGAGGCTGTGTGTCAACAACCTTTACAGTGCGATATGCCGTTGCGCTGTTTTCATCCTTCGCCTGATATTCGACCTTATACTCACCAAGCACTGCTGTGTTAACGTCAGCCAAAACGCTGTAATCCACAGGAGTATAGCCAATAATATCGCTGCCTTTTTCGGCGTGTGCACCCAGCTCCTCATAAGGTGCCATAACCTCCAGCACTACTGTTTCGTCACCATTTAAATATATATGCGTGTTTTCCTTCATCGTTTCGTCTTCCAGCGAAATGAGAGAAGCCGATGCGACTGTCAAAAGAAGGCACAGTATAAAAAGCAAAATTCTTTTAAACATCCAAAACATCCCTTGAGTATATAAAAATATTTTAATCCCCACGATATAATAATATAACACATAATTTTTACTTTGTCACCCCCCAAAACAATTAATTTTGGTTGACTTGATTTTTTCAGGGTGATATAATTTTTTTGTTTTAAGGAAGTGTTTATATGACAAAATTAATTCTTGTACGTCACGGCGAAAGCGAAGCAAATTTTCATAAAATTTATACAGGACAGTCGGATTTTCCGCTGACAGACCGCGGCAGAACGCAGGCCGCTGCCGCCGCAGAGTATATAAAAAACAATGAAAACGTTTCACTCGTATATGCAAGTCCCCTCTCCCGCGCCTTTGAAACAGGCTCAATTATCGCCAGCGCACTTGGCACTCAAATTGTAAAATGCGATGCTTTTATGGAAATATTTGCAGGAGAATGGGAAGGCAAAAAATTCGATGACCTGTTTATAGATTTCCCAAAAAGCTATTATGTATGGAAAAATGATATTGGAAACGCACGCCCTGACGGCGGTGAAAGCGTAAAGGATTTATATACACGCTGTGTCAAAGCCGTTAACGAAATTGTTAAACAGCATCCCGACAGCACCATTGTCATTGCCACACATGCCACGCCCATACGCGCACTTACAGGCTACTGGTCAGGTATCAGCGCCGAAAACCTTAAAGACGTTGAGTGGGCTTCAAACGCATCCATTACAACCGTATGCTACACCGAACAGAAAGGCTTTTTTGACCTGAAGCCCGATTCTCGTGAGCACCTGACAGGCATTGAAACCGTTCTTCCCAGCAACGTATAAATTATTGATTGACAAATGCCCTTAAATGATATATTATATTAGGGCACCCTTGGAGGCATAGCTCAGTTGGTTAGAGTACTTGCTTGACATGCAAGGGGTCACTGGTTCGAGTCCAGTTGTCTCCACCAGAAAAAAGCACACATTTGTCTACCAAGACAATGTGTGCTTTTTTCAACGAAAT
>CALDPI010000251.1 GCA_937912045.1 uncultured Clostridia bacterium | reverse complement strand
GCGTTGGTAAAAGTGAAACCGCTATTGAGCTTGTTAAGCGCGGACACCGTCTGATTGCCGACGACGCTGTTGAAATCAGACGTGTTTCTTCAAAATCACTCGTTGGCAGTTCGCCTGAAAATATTCGTCATTTTATCGAGCTTCGCGGTATAGGCATAATCAATGCCAGCCGTATATTCGGTGCCGGCGCGGTTAAACTGACCGAGAAGATTGACCTCGTTGTAAACATTGAGCCTTGGAATCAAAACAAGGTTTATGACAGAATGGGTCTTGACGATGAAACAACCGAAATTTTGGGCCTTACGGTACCGTCCATAACCGTTCCCGTAAAGCCAGGACGTAACCTTGCCGTTATTATTGAGGTTGCGGCAATGAACAACAGACAGAAAAAGCTGGGTTATAATGCGGCACATGATTTGCTCGAGCGTCTCGGCATGAGCGAATCAAACGATGCGAGCGATAAAACAGGATATTCAGGCAAATAACAGGGGAGTAAAATATGTATAATTTAGGTATTGATTTAGGCGGAACAAACATTGCTGTCGGCGTTGTTAATGAAAATTATGAAATTGTTGGCCGCGGAAAGATTAAAACAAATGCAGACAGACCCGAAGAAGAAATCATTGCGGATATGGCAAAGGCCTGTTTTTTGGCACTTAAGGACGCGGGTCTAACTCTTGATGATGTGGCTTCGGTCGGAATTGGCGCACCGGGAAGTGTTGACCCCGAAACAGGCTATGTTTTGGTTTCAAATAACATTCCGTTTGCAAATACCCCAATGGTCGATATTCTTAAAAGACATCTTGGAAAAGACGTTAAATGCTATCTTGAGAACGATGCAAATGCCGCTGCTTTCGGTGAATATCTTGCAGGTGCAGGAAAAGGCACCAAGGACTTTATAATTGTAACGCTCGGCACAGGCGTCGGTTGTGGTATCGTTATTGACGGTAAGCTTTTCACTGGCACAAACTATGCAGGTGCAGAGGCGGGCCATACCGTTATCGTGTACGACGGCGAGGATTGCACCTGTGGAAGACGGGGCTGCTGGGAGGCATACGCATCGGCAACGGCACTCATCAATCAGACCAAGGCCGCAATGAAAAAGAATAAGGACAGCAAAATGTGGGAGTTGGCAGGCGGTGACATAAATAAAGTTAACGGACTCACTGCATTTGACGGAATGCGTGCAGGTGATGCTGCAGCCAAAGAGGTTGTTGACACGTATCTCGATTATGTTTCTTGCGGTATTACAAATCTTGTAAATATATTCCAGCCTGATTTGCTTTCGATTGGCGGCGGTGTTTCGCACGAAGGTGACAACATCGTAATTCCGATACGCAAGTTTGTTGAGAGAGAGCGTTATTCTAAAAACGTTGGCAAACAGACCGAAATCAGCACGGCACTTCTTGGCAATGATGCCGGTATTATCGGTGCGGCTTGCCTTTATAAAAACTATTAATTCGGAGGAAATATGGATATAACGGCCCTGGCAAATGCCATTAAGGAAGAAAAAATTGAATACCTGATTGACTGCCCGATGTCGTTATACACCTCGTTTAAAATTGGCGGTCCTGCCGATATTATGATTAAACCGCACGGCGAGGAAGAGCTTATGAGGACCTTGTCAGTTTGCAGAGAGTTCTCTGTGCCGGTTTTTATCCTTGGCAAGGGCTCCAATCTTTTAATATCGGATAAGGGCATTGACGGTGCCGTGATAAACATATCTTCAGGCTTTGATGATATAAAGCTTTTAGATGAAACAACGGTAGAGTGTGGCGCAGGCGCATCTCTTTCTGCGCTTTGCTCTTTCTGTCTTGCACACGGGCTTTCGGGGCTTGAATTTGCATACGGCATACCCGGAAGTGTCGGTGGTGCAGTGTATATGAATGCAGGCGCATATGGCGGTGAGATTAAAAACGTTATAGCATCGGCATCGTATTTGACAAGTGATTTACAAAAGTGTGTCGCAAATGCCGATGATTTGGACTTAGGTTATCGTAGAAGCCGTTTTTGCAAAAAGGAGGATGTTATCCTTTCGGCAACCTTTAAGCTTATACCCGATAAAGCAGAGGATATACGCGCCCGAATGGACGATTTTATCACTCGCCGCAAGGATAAACAGCCGCTCTCTTTCCCAAGCGCAGGCAGCACATTTAAGCGTCCGACGGGCTATTATGCAGGTGCACTGATAGAACAGGGCGACCTCAAGGGATATTCGGTTGGCGGCGCAGAGGTGAGCGAAAAGCACGCAGGCTTTGTGATTAACAAGGGTGGAGCAACGTGTGATGA
>CALDPI010000250.1 GCA_937912045.1 uncultured Clostridia bacterium | reverse complement strand
TCTTTTTTTCTTTTCGTTTTTCGAAACACCCGGTCCTTCCTTTTCAAAGTTGAAAAAGCCGAAAATTCCTGCCATTATATATTCCCCTTATCTTTTTTATACATTATTTTTTCCTTAATTGATATATCCTTTGTGCCGAGGTAATATCCAAGTGCGGATATTGCCGGAATGGGCACAAGCGTTACAAGTAGTAAAAGGAATGACCATACAGGCAATTCCTGTGCGTTTTGGGCACCTTTTGTTGCCAGTTCAATTATCTGATACATATTGTAGTTTAAAAGCCTGTATATAAAGAGATAAAGAGAGGACGAGAACAGACCGAAAATTTTGTCTGCAAGCAGTAAAAGATAGGACATCGCAAAGGGAAGCTCTATAAGTAAACCCAGCTTTATTCCCCTATACTTATCAAGCACTATGTGGCCGAAGGTTGCGAGGTTTGCGTCCTTATCCCCTCTTGTCCAGAACATATTATACACAAAGGCAAACAGCAGTATAAACGATAGCAGCCCTGCCACCGTATCAAGTATGTTGCTTGTAGTATCGGTGACGGTCGAGCGGAAGGTCTGGGTCTGCACCTTGACCCCCTTATCCTCGTATTCCTTGAGCTTTTGGTCATCGCCGTCCTTGTAATAGTGGGTGTAAAGCTCCTCGATTTTGCCGTCCTCGTCTACGGAATATGCCACGTAGCCGATGGTCTCTGTAGTCATTCCGACCGCCAGTGTTGTTAAGGAAAAGAGCAATATGAGGCTTAAAATATTTACCATTAAGACCGTAAAAATGCCCTTTAGCACGATTGATGCATTCTGTTTCATAATATTTTCACGTCCAATCATTTGACAGTATATTAAAAAATGGTGCCCAGTTTGTTAATTCTCTGTTAATTTATCCCGAATTATATACGCGGCTTTATAAATATCGCCGCCGCCCATAGTTATCACAAGGTCGCCCGGGGTGGCGATATCGCATATATAATCTGCCACCTCCTGAAAGGTTTCGATTACCGTGGCATCGGGCAGCTTTTTTGCGATATCCTCTGAATATATGCCGTAGGTATTCTTCTCGCGCGAGCCCATAATGGGTGTCAGCACCACCTTATCGGCAAGGGACAAAGCCTTTATAAATTCGTCGCGTAAAAGCGCGGTGCGAGAAAACGTAAAGGGCTGGAAAACCGCAATTACACGCTTATAATTCAAGCTTTTTGCCGCTTTAAGAGTCGCCTCAAGCTCGGTTGGGTGGTGGGCATAGTCGTCAACGAGGGTGAGCTTTTCACACTCGTATAAAAATTCAAACCGTCTGCCTGCGCCTGTGAATTTTGAAAGCGCCTCATCAATTCCCTTTGGTGTAACACCAAGGTTGTATGCAACCGCAAATGCTGCAAGGCCGTTATATATATTATGCTCGCCCGGGATACGCATATGGAGTCTGCCGAGGGCTTTGCCACCACTCATAACGTCAAATTCATATCCGAGGGCGCCCTGTTTTATATTTTCGGCATAAAAATCGTTCCCTTTTTGCTTGCCAAATGTTATAATATCAGCAGAGATGCCCTCTGCGGCACGTCTGACAAGCGGGTCGTCACCGTTGATATACGCTGTGTGTGACATTGCAATAAACTTGTGGAACGATGCTATAAGGTTATCCATCGTTTTAAAGAAATCAAGATGGTCGTCGTCAATATTAAGCAGCACCGAAACGTCGGGCGACATCTGCAAAAAGGTATTTACAAACTCGCACGATTCACAGACCATATGCTCGCTTTGGCCCGCGCGGCCGTTGGAATTGATAAGCGGAAGTCTGCCGCCGATTACTGCGGTGGGGTCAAGGTTGTTTAATATTAAAATTTGTGTTATCATAGAGGAAACGGTGGTTTTTCCGTGCGTGCCTGCAACGCCTATGACGTTGTCAAATTTTCGTGTCAGCGCGCCGAGCAGGTGCGAGCGTTCCATTGTGGGAATGCCCTTTTCTGCTGCTGCGACAAGCTCCGGGTTATCCTTTGCGATGGCGGCCGAATATACAATAAGCTCTGCGCCCTCAATATTATCGGCGCTGTGTCCCATATGAACCTTTATGCCGAGTGCACGAATGCGCTTTAGCGGGTCACTCTCATTATTGTCCGAGCCCGAAAGAATATAGCCCTTGCTGTGCAGAATCTCTGCAAGGGGGCACATTCCCGAGCCGCCGATACCTATCATATGGATGCGTTTTACGTTTTCGATTATTTTATCTTCACTGCGCAGCTGCTTCATACTTTTCCTCCAAAGGCTCCGTATTTACTACCTATTAAACTATTATATTACTTTTATTACAAAAAATAAACAAAAACTTTTACTGTTCGAGGTGATTAGCTTGATTTTTGCTCTTCCGCAATACGTAAGGGACTGCATTTCCCTGCTTGAAACGGCAGGATTTGAGGCATACTGCGTTGGCGGTGCGGTGCGCGATATGGTTATCGGACGCACAGAGCCGTCCGATTTTGACGTTGCGACAAACTGCCCTCCGCAAGAGGTTATGCGCATTTTTGAAAAAGCAATACCCACAGGAATCGAGCACGGCACCGTAACGGTTTTGATGGACGGAACACCCATTGAGGTTACGACCTACCGCGTTGACGGCGATTATGCCGACGCACGCCACCCCGACAGCGTTAAATTTGTCGGCAACATAAAAGAAGACCTGGCGCGACGTGATTTTACGGTCAACGCCATTGCATATAACGAAGGTTGCGGTGTGCTTGATTTATACGGTGGCTGTGACGATATTAAAAACAAAATTTTGCGCACCGTGGGTGACCCCGACCGCCGTTTTAGTGAGGATGCTCTCCGCATTATGCGGCTGTTCCGCTTTGCGTCACAGCTTGGCTTCAGCATTGACGAGGATACACTGAAAAGTGCCAAAGCCAAGCTTTCCTCTCTCGAGAGTATAAGTGCCGAGCGCATCTTTTCCGAGCTTAAAAAAATGCTTTTGGGCGCACAACTTGAAAATGCAGCACAATTTTTTAAAGACGGTGCACTTGAAAGCTTTTCCGTTCCTGCCTGTGATACCAAAGCAATATCGCTTCTTCCGCGTGACCTGCTTTCGCGTTTTGCGGCCCTTATGATAATATCGGGTGCCGATGCGGAAAAGGCCTGCCGCGCGCTTAAAACCGATAACGCACTGCGTGAGCACACCAAAAAAATAACAAACGCGTATAAGCGCGGTATTCCAAAAGACAGCGCCGACATAAAGCGTGGGCTGTCAGCTTGCTGTGCGGAGGATTATATACGGAATTTGACGCTCATAGGCGTGCTTACAAGCACGGATACAGCGTGGGCTATAAAAGAAACCGAGCGAATTGTTCGAAGTGAGGAGCCGTATCTTATCGAGCATCTGCGCATTGGCGGAAACGATTTGAAGGCAATGGGGCTTTCGGGCGAGGAAATCGGTGATGCTCTGGCATTTTTGCAGGATGAGGTTATTAAAAATCCCCTGCAGAATAACAGAAAAACCCTTAAAATTTTAATCACCAAACATATTTTTCGGTCATAGGATATAGTGATAATATCCTATGACCTTTTTTGGTGGTGTATATATGATTTTTTCTGTTATCGGCGGCGACGAGCGAATGATATATCTTGGCGATTTGCTGAAAAGCGGCGGTCACACGGTGCGTATGTGCGGATTTGAAAAGCACAAAAGACACATACCCTGCGTTTCGGTCGGAGATGCGATTTTCGGTGCGCATTGTGTAGTTTTGCCCGTGCCGACAAGCAAGGACGGCAAAAGCGTTTTTACACCGCTTGGCGCCAACGAAATATTACTTAAGGACCTGGTTTCCGCCGCCGACCGAAAGACTGTTTTTTTCAGTGCGGGCACACGGCTTGGTGCCGCACAGGAATACAACTATCTCGCGCGGGAGGAGTTTTCTCTGCTCAACGCGGTGCCGACGGCCGAGGGTGCTATTGCAAAGGCTATTGAGAGCACCAATCACACGCTTTGGCGGTCACGCTGTCTGGTTATCGGGTACGGGCGGATTGGAAAGGTGCTGTGTGAACGTCTTCGTGCTTTTGGCGCTAACGTCACAACCACCTACCGCCGCGCAGAGACGAAATCCTTAATTGAAATGTCGGGCTATGACGGTATAGACTCCTGTGCACTTTGTGAGTCACTTTTAAAATATGACATAATTTTCAACACGGTGCCCGCGGCGATGCTTGGTGAGCACGAGCTTTTAAAGGTCAAAAAGGATTGCATTATCATTGAGCTTGCCTCTGCCCCGTACGGTGTTGACGCGGCGTGCGCCGAAAAGTGCGGAATACGCGTGATTACGGCGTCAGGTCTGCCTGCCAAAACGGCGCCCGTTACTGCGGCAGAAATTATTCACAGGACCATAAACAACATTCTCAATGAGCACTTTTAATATGGAACGGAGATTTTTATGAAAGGACTCTCAGTAGGATACGCTATGTGCGGCTCCTTTTGCACATTAAGGCAGGCTGTTGACCAGCTCAAAGCGTTGCACGCGCTCGGTGCCGACGTTACACCGATTATGTCGGACATTGTTTACAATACCGACACACGCTTCGGAAAATGCAGTGATTACATTCAAGAAATTGAAAATGAAGAAAGCCTTTATGAGTTGACTGATGAAGAATTTGAACACAGGTGGGATTTCTTTTATCAAAGCATATTGAAATTCCTTGACAATCCTAACTATCAATTCTTTGCAGACCCACTCGTGCGACAGGCGCTTAAGATCATGCGGATTCCTGATTGTGGGAATTGGGTTGACATTGTGAGACGGATAGATGAAATA
>CALDPI010000249.1 GCA_937912045.1 uncultured Clostridia bacterium | reverse complement strand
TGGTCGGTCACGACAACGGTCATTCCAAGGCTATTAGCATAATCTATTTCAGCGTTGGCATTTATTCCGTTATCAACCGTTATGATAAGTCCGACACCCATTCCGTCGAGCTTATCAACCGAGTCAAGATTCATTCCATAGCCCTCTTCGGCTCGACTCGGAATATAGGTGATAACGTTGGCGCCGCGTGAGCAAAGATAGGTATAAAGAAGCACTGTGGCGGTGATGCCGTCGCAGTCGTAATCGCCGTATATGGCTATGAGCTTATTTTCCTCTATTGCAGCATTTATGGTTTCGGCCGCCTTATGCATATCGGCATATACAAAGGGGCTGTCAAGCGTATCGTCACACGACAAAAACGCGTCCAGCTCGACCGGGTCGGTATAGCCGCGCACCGCCGAAATTAGCGCTAAAAACGGGTCTATATCACATTCCTCTGCCAGATTATTCACAAGTTCTTTTGATATTTTGGGCACTATCCAACGTTTCATCGTGTTCACCTCGCTTTTATAAATATAAATATTCTATTTTATTATACTACTACAATAACAATATTTCAAGAAAAACAGGCATAAAAAATGCACCGCATAAGCGGTGCATTTTAATTTGATTATTTTTTGGCAATTGCCTTTTTTGCGGCATTTGCAAGGTCGGCCGCTCTGAGAGAGAATTCATCAAGAAGCGTGTTTGCAGGACCCGAGTAACCAAATACGTCGTTTACACCAACGCGTACAACGGGAACGGGGCATTCTTCTGCCACAACCTCTGCCACGGCACTGCCGAGGCCACCGATAATATTGTGCTCCTCTGCGGTTACAATAGCGCCTGTTTCGCGTGCTGCCTTCGCGATGATATCGCGGTCAATCGGCTTGATTGTGGGCATATTAACGATGCGTGCACTGATGCCCTCATTTTTGAGAAGCTCATAAGCCTCAAGTGCTTCGCCAACCATAAGGCCGGTTGCGATTATAGTAACGTCGGCGCCTTCCTTAAGCTCTACTCCCTTGCCGATTACGAACTTATAATCGTCAGGGAAAATTACCGGAACGGCAAGGCGTCCGAAGCGGATGTATACAGGGCCGTCATGCTCAAAAGCGGCGCGAACGGCTGCCTTTGCCTCTGTATCGTCTGCCGGGTTAATTACAGTCATACCCGGGATTGTACGCATAAGTGCAAGGTCTTCACAGCACTGATGTGTTGCGCCGTCCTCACCAACCGAGATGCCTGCGTGTGTTGCCCCGATGATTACGTTAAGGTGAGGATAGCCTATGGAGTTGCGAACCTGCTCGAATGCGCGGCCTGCCGCGAACATTGCAAAGCTGCTGCAAACAACGCGTTTGCCCGTTGTCGCAATACCTGCGGCAATACTTACCATATTCTGTTCTGCAATTCCGCAGTCATAATGTCTTTCGGGAAAAGCCTTTTTAAAGGTGCCTGTTTTTGTTGCGGCTGCAAGGTCTGCATCCAGCACTACAAAATCATCACGCTCATTACCGAGCTCTACAAGAACGTTACCAAACGATTCTCTTGTTGCAATTTTTTTAACGTCTGCCATTGTCTTTCCCCTCCTTAGTTTAAGGCTGCAAGTGTGTCAGATAATTCTGCCATTGCAATGTTATACTGCTCCTCATTCGGTGCAGAGCCGTGCCAGCCAACCTGGTTTTCCATAAACGAAACGCCCTTACCCTTTACGGTTTTTGCAATAATTGCATAGGGCTTATCAAAGGTGCCGACCTTTGCAAATGCGTTTTCGATTTCTTCAAAGTCGTTACCGTCGATTTCTACCGTTTCAAAGCCGAAGGCCTGGAACTTTTCAACAATCGGATAAGGAGAGTTGACCTGCTCAACCGTGCCGTCAATCTGAAGATTGTTGTTATCTACGATTACTGTGAGGTTGTTAAGCTTTTTGTGAGCAGCAAACATTGCCGCCTCCCAAACCTGACCTTCCTGTATTTCACCGTCGCCAAGCAGGGTATAAACCTTATAATTCTCTCCAAAGTGCTTAGCCGAAAGTGCCATACCCGTTGCGGCGGATATTCCCTGTCCGAGAGAGCCGCTGGACATATCAACACCCGGGATTTTCTTCATATCGGGATGTCCCTGCAGAATTGAGCCGACGTGACGCAGGGTTTTAAGCAATTCTACATCAAAGAAGCCTCTGTTTGCGAGGGTTGAATACAACACAGGAGCAGCATGTCCTTTCGAGAGTACAAAGCGGTCTCTTGAGTCTGCCTTTGGATTTTTGGGGTCAACGTTCATCTTCTTAAAATAAAGATATGCCATTATATCGGCTGCAGAAAGTGAGCCGCCGGGGTGACCCGACTTAGCATTATATACGCTCTCTACAATTCCCATCCTTATTTTTGTTGCGATGGTTTTTAATTGCCTGATTTCTTCCTTGTTCATTTGCTGTTTTTCCTTTCCTGTATGTATTGAATTAAATTGGTCAACTGCACCACATTTAACGCTGCAGGACACAAAATTTAACATAAGAGGTCGCTTAAAAGCAGTCCGCGTCAAAGATTACCGTTCCTCTCTACCTCGCTTAAAAACCTCAAGAAGTAGTCAGGAAGCGGACTTGAAAACTCCATATACTCGCGTGTGAGTGGGTGAACGAAGCCAAGACGTCTTGCGTGAAGACACTGTCCCTCAAGTATTCCCTTGCCCGCAACTTTTTTGGGGCCGTAAACAGTGTCGCCTGCGACGGCGTGACCGATATGCGACATATGGACACGAATCTGGTGGGTTCTGCCTGTGTGAAGACGCAGACGGACGTGGGTGAACGCACCGTAGCGCGCTATTACCTCGTACTCGGTTGTTGCGTCCTTTGAGTTTTTATCGGTAACCGCCATCTGCTTACGCTTTATCGGGTGGCGACCGATAGGAGCGTTTATAACGCCCTTATCATTTTTAAGATTACCGTGCACGACCGCCTCATACTCTCGCGTGAAGCTGTGGTCTTTGATTTGCTCTGCCAAAAAATTATGTGCTTTATCATTTTTTGCGACCATTAAAAGACCGCTGGTATCCTTATCTATTCGGTGCAAAATGCCGGGCCGTGTGACACCGTTTATGCCCGAAAGGCTATCGCCGCAGTGGTACAGCAGGGCGTTGACAAGCGTGCCCTCATGATTCCCTGCGGCGGGATGTACGACCATATCCTTTGGTTTATTGACGACAAGCATACAGTCATCCTCGTACACGATATCGAGCGGAATATTTTCCGCCTTGGTTTCGAGTGTGACAGGTTCAGGCACCACAAGCGAAACGTTGTCGCCCGTTTTGAGCTTGTAATTTTTGCTCGCGGCTTTGCCGTTGACTAAGACGTTTCCCTCCGCGATAAGCGATGCCACGCGGGAACGTGTTAGGTCGGCGGTGCGGCTCAAAAACACGTCCAGCCGTTCCTGTTCACCGTCAGAAAAGACGAAGCTCTGCTCGGTCATTATTCTGCCTTCTGCTTTGCTTCTATGCTGTTTACCTTCTTTGCCGACACAAAGTCCAAAATAAGATGGAGAATGAGCAGGCCTGCGCCGATTACAACAGCGCAATCAGCGATGTTGAATATCGGGAATTCGATAAACTGAAGTCTTATGAAATCAACAACGTTTCCGCCGCGGAAGATTCGGTCAATCATATTGCCGAGTCCGCCGCTCAGAATAAGGCAGATTGCGAAGAATAGCAGCTTATGCTCCTTGCCTGATTTTATGAGCAAGGTAATGCACACAAGCATTGCAACCGCCGTGAGTGAGAGCAAAATCCAGGTGTGGCCCTGCATAAAGCCCCAGGCGCCGCCCTTGTTGTGAATGTAGGTGAAGTCAAACAAGCCGTCGATTCCCGGCTTTGTTTCTGCCAGGGCAAAATTTGCAACGACGTAATATTTTGAGAGCTGGTCGGCAGCAAGCATTAAAACTGCCACGATTATTGCAAGAATGTATAACAATTCTTTACCCTCCGAAAATTAGATTTTACAGGCTTTTGATAACTGCGGCACAGCGTGCGCAGAGTGTTTTATGCTCGGCATCCTGACCGACAGTTTCGGAATAGGACCAGCAGCGCTCGCACTTTTCGCCCTCGGCGTGCAGTGCGGTAATGCCAACGCCCTCTGTGCCTGTATAACTGCCGCCCTTGCCGTTTTTAAGTGTCACGTTTGATACGATAAACACCGACTTAAGCATGGGCAGAACTTCTTCCAAGAAGTCATAATCTGCACCCTCTGCATAAAGCTCGACAGAGGCATCAAGCGAAGCACCGATAACCTTTTCGGCACGTGCGGTTTCAAGCACCTTTTTAACGTCCTCACGCAGTGCAACGATTTTTGCCCAGCGAGCCATAAATGCCTCGTCCTGTGTGCCCTTGGCGGACGGCATATCGTTAAAGATTACGTTTCTTGTATCGCAGGATGCATCGTGCGGCATAAACTGCCAGATTTCGTCGGCTGTGAATGCCAGAATGGGCGATACCAGACGTGTGAGTGTATCAAGTATGCGATACATTGCGGTCTGTGCGGCACGGCGGCTTACGCTGTCTGCCTTGTCAACGTAGAGTCTATCCTTCAAAACGTCAAGATAGAAGTTTGACATATCCAGAACGCAGAAGTTGTGAATCGCGTGGAAGATGAGATGATATTCGAAATTGTCATAGGCCTTGCGACACTCTGCAACAAGCTCATCGAGCTTGCAAAGGGCAAAGCGGTCAATCTCTTCAAAGCAGTCGTCCCCAACGGCATCCACATTAGGGTCAAAGTCGGAAATGCAACCCAAAATAAAGCGTGCTGTGTTGCGGATTTTGCGGTAAATTTCCGAAAGCTGCTTCAAAATTTCGGGTGAGATGCGGATATCGGCGTGATAATCCGAAGAGGCAACCCACAGACGCAAAATGTCTGCGCCGTACTGCTTTACAACGTCGTCAGGAATGATGACGTTACCGATGGACTTGGACATTTTCTTGCCCTCGCCGTCAACAACCCAGCCGTGTGTTACAACCGTTTTATACGGTGCTACACCGCGCGTTGCAACCGAGGTGAGAAGTGAGGACTGGAACCAACCTCTGTACTGGTCGGCACCCTCTAAATACAGGTCTGCAGGACATTCAAGATAGTCGCGCGTGTCCAAAACGGCGGCGTGGGAAGAGCCCGAATCGAACCAAACGTCCATAATATCGGTTTCTTTCGTGAATTCCTTGCAGCCGCACTCGCAGACCGTGCCCTCGGGCAGCAGCTCCTCTGCGGTGTGGGTATACCAGGCGTTAGCACCCTCTTTTCTGAAGATGTCTGCAACCTTTTTGATGCTTTCGGGGTTTATAACCTCTTTTCCGCAATCCTTGCAGTAGAAAATCGGAATCGGAACGCCCCAGACGCGCTGACGCGAAATGCACCAGTCACTGCGGTCGCGCACCATTCCCTTTATTCTGCCCTCGCCCCAGGACGGAACCCATTTTACCGTTTCGATAGCCTTTACAGCCTCGTCAACAAAATCGGAAATGGAGCAGAACCACTGCTCTGTTGCGCGGTAGAGTATGGGTGACTTACAGCGCCAGCAGTGCGGATACTGGTGGATTATCTTCTTAAGTGCAAACAGATAGCCATTTGCATCGAGCCATTTTGCAATTTCCTTATTAGCCTCGTCGGTGGTGAGACCTGCGAACTGACCTGCGTTTTCGGTAAACACGCCCTTTGCGTCAACCGTTACGACTATGGGCAATTCCTCATAATTGCGGCAAACCTCAAAGTCGTCGGTACCGTAGCCGGGAGCGGTATGAACACAGCCTGTACCGCTTTCAAGTGTTACGTGGTCGCCAACAATCACGAGCGACTCTCTGTCAACAAACGGGTGGCGTGCGCGCATATATTCGAGCTCTTCGCCCTTTACGGTGCCCAAAAGCTCATAATCTTCAATTTCTGCTGCGGCAAAGGTGTCTTTTGCGAGCTCCTCTGCCATTACGTAATATTCCTCACCCACGCGGAAAAGGCCATACTCATAATCGGGGCCGACACAGATTGCAACGTTGCCGGGAAGTGTCCAGGTGGTTGTGGTCCAGATTACGAAATAGGTTTTGTCAAGTTCAGTTCCGAGAGGAGCAAGTTTGCCCTGGTCATCGTCAACTTTGAATTTTACGTAAATGGAATGGCAAGTGTCTTCCTCGTACTCAATCTCTGCTTCAGCAAGAGCGGTTTCGCACTCCGGGCACCAGTAAACAGGTTTAAGACCTTTGTAGATGAAGTCTTTCTTTGCCATTTCGCCGAAAATACGAATCTGGGTTGCTTCGTGTTTATGCTGGAAAGTGAGATAAGGTCTGAAATAATCACCGATGGAACCAAGGCGCATGAACTGGCGTCTCTGAACGTCAACGTAATATTCGGCAAATTCCTTGCAGACTTTACGGAGTTCGATGGTGGAGCTGATGTTTTCAACGCCGACTTTTTTCATTGCTTTAAGTTCGATGGGAAGTCCGTGGGTATCCCAACCGGGAACATAAGGAGCTTTGAAGCCGCTCATGTTTTTATATTTTACGATAATGTCTTTGAGAACTTTATTAAGTGCGGTTCCCATATGGATATCTCCGTTTGCATAAGGAGGACCGTCATGAAGAACATAAAGAGGAAGGTCTTTGTTCTTCTCCATAAGTTTCTGATAAAGTTCTTCATCCTGCCATTTTTTAATCATTTCCGGTTCACGCTGCGGAAGTCCTGCACGCATCGGAAAATCGGTTTTAGGCAGATTCATTGTTGCATTATAATCGATGGCCATTTCTGATTTGTTTCTCCTGTCAATTATTCTTTTACATCGGCCTCTAAATCAAGG
>CALDPI010000248.1 GCA_937912045.1 uncultured Clostridia bacterium | reverse complement strand
TGTCACCGGCTTTACGAATTATAACTGTATCTCCAATTCTGATGCCTTTTTCATTGATAAAATCCTGATTATGAAGTGTTGCTCGGCTGACAGTTGAACCTGCAACTAATACAGGCTCAAATACTGCGGTTGGCGTAAGCACACCTGTTCTGCCAACATTGATTTCAATATCAATGAGTTTCGTTTCCTTTTCTTCGGGTGGATATTTATAAGCCAATGCCCATTTAGGAAATTTTGCAGTACTGCCGATTGCTTCTCGCATTGAAAAATCGTCGGTTTTAATTACTGCACCATCAATATCAAACGGTAAAGAATAACGTATATCGCCAATACGTTCAATCTCTATTAATGCATCATCAATACTATTGAACTTATTGAAGAACGGAATTGTTTTGAAGCCCAATTCTTTTAAGAACACAAGAGATTCATAATGACCTTTGATTTCAATGCCCTCAATTTGCTGAATATTAAAAACATAAATATCGAGATTGCGTTCAGCAGTTATTTTAGGATTTTTTTGTCTTATACTTCCTGCTGCTGCATTTCGTGGGTTTTTAAACGGTTTCTCACCATTAAGTTCTTGTTTTTCAACAATCTTCAAGAAAACATCACGTGGCATATAAACCTCACCACGAACTTCAATAAAAGGAATATCCTTTTTAAGCCTTAAGGGAATTGATTTTACTGTACGAAGATTTGCTGTTATATCTTCACCCTGTACACCATCACCGCGGGTTGAGCCACGAGTAAACACACCATTTGTATATTCAAGCGAAACAGAAAGTCCGTCTATTTTGGGTTCAACCGAATAAGAGGGTGCAGAAAGCTCCTCTGTCATCTTTTTGCAGAATCACGGCGTTTTTGTCGGTGCAAACAGCGCTGAAGAGATGGATGAGCTGTATTCCGGGATCATGGATACTCTTGCCGGATATTGTGCCAAAAAGGGTGTCGCCGTCGGATTCGCTGTTTCTTCGGAGGCTGATGCGGCAACGGTGATGGAATATGCTCCGGTGCTGCGCAGTTATTTGCGTAATCAGGACAGTGACCGTTGCGTGACTGTCACCTCCTGCGGCGCGTTCCCCATCCCCTCCGGACCGCTCACTCCGGATCATCTGGTCTATGCCAAAGCATTCGGCATCAAAGGTGAAGCTGTGGATAAAGCTGTTGTTGATGCTTTCAAATATGCAGATGATGTTTTGCGTCAAGGTGTTCAAGGAATTTCTGAAATTATTACTTTGCCAGGTATTATTAATACAGACTTTGCGGATGTAAAAAATACAATGCAAGGAAAAGGAAACGCAATTTTTGGTATTGGTGTTAGCGAAGGTGAAAATAGAGCTGTGGAAGCTGCAACAGCTGCAATTAACAACCCAATGCTTGAAAATTCAAATATTGATGGTGCAACTCACATTTTAATTAATATTTGTGCATCTGAATCTGTTTCTATTTCTGAAATTAATGAAATTGTAAAAATTGTAACAGCATCTGCAGATAAAGATCACGAAGTATGTTGGGGTCAAATTATTTTACCAGAAATGGAAGGTAAAATTCGTGTTACAGTAATTGCTACCGGCTTTGAAAATAAAGTTCAAGCAAAACCTGAACCTGTAAAAGCACCTGTAATTGAAGAACCTATTGTAAAAGATGAAAATGTTTTGGATTCAGCAGAATTTTCAAAAATTTTGAATAATCCTTTGTCATCAGACTTGGGAAATAATTCTTCTTCGACATTTGGTTCTTCACTCAACGGTTCATTTGTTACTAAAAATGATATTAATGCAAATGGATTATCAGGATTATCTTCTAAACAATCGCAAGATTCTTCGGAATCATCAATTGATAGACAAAATACTGCTTGGGGACAATCTTTGTTTGATAATGATACACAAAAGGGAATTCCAAATCCTTCAACTAAGTCTTTTGCTCCACCTCCAGGATTTGAACCAAATAGTAATGATTTAAGCCAACCTGCAATTTGGAATAATACAGGTTTTGGACGGGCTATAAATCTTTCTGATGATTAATATTTATCCAGTTTTACTAATAATACGTATAAAAAGGTGATAATTGAAAATGACAATT
>CALDPI010000247.1 GCA_937912045.1 uncultured Clostridia bacterium | reverse complement strand
ATAGTTACCAATTTAATTATATATACACTTTGATTATGCGTCAATAAAAAAATTATAAAACTAATATAAACTCAAATAACGATAAAAACTTAATTATAAAAAGCGGTTATTTTGATAACTTATCTAGTTGGTTAGGAACTTTAGATAATGCGGAAATTGTAGATATTGATAATACAATTTATACAGAATATAAACCTATAATTGGTAGTAAATTTTTAAAATTAAGTAAAAGTGATGAAAGTAGAAGTTATTTAAATACATCAATAGATCATATTGGAAATGAATTAGACTATTATATGTTAGAGTGTTTAGTGAAACCTTGTACATCAAGATTACAAATTAAAATAAGTTATAAATATGATAATGTATCAATTTTTGAAAGTTCACAAATTATTGCTGTTGATCAAGATGAAACACAACAACCATGGACTATTTTAGTAAAAGATATAACTCCGAGTAAAAGTTTTAATAAAATAGAAGTTTATTTAGAGGCATTAGATAATGGAATAGTTTATGTTGGAGGATTACAAATAATTAATAGACCTGATAAATTATTATATGAATATTCTAATGGTAATTTAGTTAAAACTCAAATTGGAGACAAAGTTGAGAGGGTTTTTTATAATGACAAACAACTTATTGAGAAAATATTAACAAATTCCACATATAACGAAAATTATTATAATGAAGATATACCTAAATTAGAATCGTATTTGAGTAATAATGAAACCGGTGGAATAAATATATATAATGGTGAAAAACTTATTCGTAAGCGAATATATAATGGAGATTATTATATCGATGAACTTTTTGAAAAAGAAGATATAGACAATATTGATACAAAGATAACTATTAATGGTAGTGAAATAAATAGAGAATATGATCCAGTAAAGGGAGAAATTAAATCTGTAACTGTTGATGATGTTATGATTGAAACAAAGTTAAATGAAAATAAAGATATAATAGAAAAAAAATATACAAATATTGTTCGTTTATTCAATTAAGGTTCAATACATAAAGGAATGTGTTAGGGTAAAAATTAATTACAGACGCTCACTTACTGTCACCATCATTCTCCTCAAGGAAAGTATCCACAAACTTATCCTCAATTTTGGTATAGCCCTCAACAACGCCTTTCTCAATTTTTTTATAACCGTCAACTACACCTTTTTCAATTTTTTTATAACCACCTGTAACAGTTTCTGCAATTTTTTCATTTGTTTTTACAAGCTTTGATTTAGCCATATCTATATATTTACCTCCAATAAGATTAATTCCGAGAAGCAGTACAATCATCCATACTGCAGTTCCTGTTAAAATATTCAGCAGCAAAATTTCAGATGTATTCATTCCGGGGAAGGAAACAAGCATCGACCGCTGCATTGTGCAGATAGAAACGCACGCATCCGCCAATGATATATTGCGAAGCGTTTTTAATATGGGGGAGCCGGAATGCTTCGCCTTCACCATACCTATAATTGAAATGGTGATTTTAGTAAAGGTATACGTTGTGATGGTAATCATCAGAATTTCGTGGAATTCATTTCCTCTGTCTTTCAGGGCAGACAGTGTGTTTATGCTCACAATGCAAAACGAAAGAACAACCAACAAAATACCCGTCATGCGACGTGCAAAAAACTCGGCATCATAGCTTCCGTCCGCCCTTCTTTTGACCTGCAAGACAGAAAATCGTGTCACGGTAAGCACAACGTAATACGCACCTATTGTTATAAACCACCAAGAATGACTTAAAAAGCCTAAAATACAGTTGCCGAGCGCATAAACAAAGTTAAATGCGAGGCTTGTATATGGGCTTTTTATAAATTTTGATATGCTCATTTGATGCCCTTAATCATAGGGATGAGCGCAATCAGCATAATGATGCCAAGCAATCCGACAAGTGTGCCCCAAACGATTTGCTGCCACACAAGGCACATACACATTCCCAAGCCAAGCACCAAAGCGGCTGCGATGGCATAAATGGTGCGGAATATGTTTCTGCCGCTAATCTTAGGCATTTTCTTGTTTTCCATTTTACACCATATGAGTGCTGTTACGATGCTTAAAACAATGCCAACGACACCAAAAACAACACCCTCTGTGAAGGCATTCCACTCGGGCAGAAGTGCCATGCACATACCAAGGGCAAAAAGCACCCCACTCACAGTACCCATAATCAATGCAACAAAACTGCTCTTTTTCATAAAAAATCTCCTTTCATTAAACCAACACTTGTGTTTTTATTGCAAGAATAGTATAATATCCTTGCCCACAAAAAACAATCAACAATTTAACAACAAGTGTTGGAATAATGGAGAATAATTATGAACGTAAAGAATAATAAACGTCGCAGAGATTCACAAAATAAAATTGAAAAGGCTTTCATAGAACTGCTGCAAACCCGCGAAATTAAGGATATAACGGTTTCTGATATCATTAAAATGACAGAATTAAACCGCAGCACCTTCTATGCGAACTATGTTGATATATTTGACCTTGCTGACAAAACAAGAGTCAAGCTTGAAAACGAGTTTAGCAACCTGTTTGCAGATTATGATTATTTTAACGACCGCACAGGTGCGCTCAAGATGTTTACCCATATAAAAGAAAATCAGCTTTTTTATAAAACATATTTCAAGCTGTGTTATGACGACAAACATCTTATATCAATATACGATACAAAGCGAGCAGAAAAAGAACAAATAGATAGTAATATAATGTATCATATCGAATTTTTCAGAAACGGTCTGAATGCTATTATAAAGCTGTGGCTCTCAGGCGGCTGCAAAGAATCGCCGGAGGAAATGGCTGAGGTACTCAAGAGCGAGTATCGTGGAAGATAATCCATTTGGCCGAGATGACAGGATAGGGAATATTCTAATAAAAGTTACCTTGCGCGGCCCTCTTGCGGTGCCCAAAAGTTGTTTTCGGCTCAGGACTCGCCAACAACTTTTGACCGCTGCGCCAACAAACACTCCCTTAATCCGCCACAGGCGGCGGTCGTGTGTGTTGCCCTGCGCCCTCACTGCGTTCGGAACGCAGTACACAAGTTTGATTACTATAGCACGGATAAAAATAAAAGGAACCAACCATAAAGGTCGGTTCCTTTTATTTGGTCGAGATGACAGGATTCGAACCTGCGGCCTCTGCGTCCCGAACGCAGCGCTCTACCAAACTGAGCCACATCTCGTTATCTTTTTTCAAAACAAGGACGCCTTTGTGGGCGTCCTTGTTTTTTGCTGGTGCGAGTGACGGGACTTGAACCCGTACGTCGTGGACACACGCCCCTCAAACGTGCCTGTCTGCCTATTCCAGCACACTCGCGAATCAAGCCTTGCTATTATAACACTTTAAACTTCAGGTGTCAATAACGAAAATGAAAAATTTTTAATTTTTTTTCGAAATCTTATATTTTTTCTGTACACCACAACATATTGTGGTTGAGATTTGCATCGACCACAATTTTAAAAAAATAATATGTAAAACCTTAAAAAATATGTTGATTTTGTGTTTTCGGTGTATTATAATTCAATCGTAGTGGTGAATTGTGTCACGAAAAACCATAAAAGTGGAATAAAGTGGTGAAAATGGAGGTGGAATTCTATGCTTTTTGGTGGTTATCAGCACACAATAGATAAAAAGGGTAGAATTGCCATACCTTCAAAGCTGCGCGAAAGCCTGGGTGACAGCTTTATGATTTGCTGCGGCATATCGGGAAAGCGTTGCCTTTGTGTTTATTCCAACGGCGAGTGGGACAAGCTCGTGGCAAAGATAGACACGCTGCCCAGCACAAAGTCCAGCACCGTAAAGCGCTTTTTATATGAAGGTGCGTTTTCGGTTGAATGTGACACCCAGGGAAGAATACTCATCCCGAACTCACTCAGAGAGTACGCGGAGCTCCAAAGTGATGCACATATTATAGGTATGTCGACCAACCTTGAAATCTGGAATACACAGCTGTGGCAAGAAGAAAAACAGCAGTACACCCCCGAAGCGATGGCTGCTGTTATGGAAGAGCTTGATTTTTAATATGAATAACGAGTTTAAACATATTTCGGTTCTGCTCCAAGAATCAATAGAATCACTTGATATAAAGCCCGACGGAATATACGTTGACGGTACCGCAGGTGGTGCAGGTCATTCAAAAGAGATTGCAAAACGTCTTACAAACGGACGCTTGATTGCTCTTGACCGCGACCCCGATGCCGTTGCCGTTGCAACCGAAAGACTCAAAGGGCTTAGTGCAATGGTTTTGCATTACAATTTTTCGGATATTGACAAGGCGCTTGATTCGCAGGGCATCCAAAAGGTTGACGGAGTATTGCTCGATTTGGGCGTTTCATCGTATCAGCTTGATAATATTGACCGCGGCTTTTCATATCACGGCGAAGCACCGCTTGATATGCGAATGAGCAAAGAGGGAACTACCGCAGCAGAGCTTGTAAATTCTCTCTCGGCAGAGGAACTCACAAAAATTTTCAGAGATTACGGCGAAGAGAAATTCGCCTATAAAATAGCAAGCGCCATAGTGGAGGAGCGAAAAAACGGCGAGATTGCCACAACGGCACAGCTTGCAAAAATAATAAGCGATAACGTTCCCGCAGCGTATAAGCGCGGCGGAAACCCATCAAGAAAATGCTT
The DNA here is from genome assembly GCA_937912045.1 of uncultured Clostridia bacterium. Lineage (GTDB taxonomy): Bacteria > Bacillota > Clostridia > Oscillospirales > Acutalibacteraceae > SIG589. The sequence goes on along the minus strand of CALDPI010000247.1, from coordinate 3,358 downwards.
CCAGGCGCTGCGTATCGCCGTCAACGGTGAGCTCGATTGCATAACGGAAGTGATTGAAAAGGCATTCAGCCGTTTGTCTATCGGTGGAAGACTTGCAATAATAACCTTCCACTCGTTAGAGGACAGAATTGTAAAACACAGTTTTTTAGATTTGTGCAAAGGCTGTACCTGTCCGCCTGATATTCCGGTCTGTGTTTGTCACAAAACACCGAGAGCAAAGCTTGTGTATAAAAAACCGATTGAACCGAGTGAGGCGGAAATAAACGAAAATCAGAGGAGCCGAAGCGCAAAGCTTAGGGTTTTGGAAAAAATAAAGGATTAAAGGGGATTGTGCGGTATGGACAACAGCAGGTATTATAATGATAGCCTGGCATATGATTTTGATATGTTTTTACCTAAAAAGAATACTGAGCCTGCAAAGATTGTCAAAATGCCGCAGAAGAAAAAGACCTCTTCACGCCGCAGGGCAAACCTTGTGGTAGCAGAAAGCGTTAAAAAGGTCGCAATTATCGCCTTCGTGCTTTCTGTAATCTGCGCAAATATCTTTTTGCGAGTCAGAATTACCGAGGTAAATAACGACATTAATAATATTAAAACCGAAATTGCAGAGCTTGAAAGCGAAAACACAAGACTTAATGTTGAGCTTGAAAACAGAATATCCTTTAAAAACATCGAAGAGGCTGCGGTTCAGCTCGGCATGAAAAAGATGGATAAATCTCAGGTTATATACATTAAAACAAACAAAAGCAATGCCGCGGTAACATCGGACGGAGTGTTGTCGGTAGCAAAGGATTGATAGGCGGGATAATTTTGACATTGAGTTATGAATCCGTTTACATTATAATATAATAAAATGTATGTTGAATGCGAGGGTTGAAGTTTAAAAAATTTCGGCTCTCGTTTTCGAGCGTTATATAAGGTCATATTTGGGGTGAATTACATGGCAAAGGCAGCTAATAATAAACTTAATAAAGTTATGTGGCGCCGCATGCTGTGTGTGTTGCTCGTAATGATAGTGGTTATGGGCGTCGTCACGGGCGCAAGCCTTTTTAACATTATGGTAATAAAAGGCGAGGAGTATCAGGCCAAGGCGTCGGACCAGCAGCTTTACGACACCACTCTCACTGCGCCGCGCGGCGATATTTATGACGTCAATATGAATCAACTTGCCACCAGCGCAAACTGTTGGACTGTTTATCTTTCGCCCAACAACTTCAAAAAAATAACCGATGCCGCGAAGTTATCCACAGTAAAGCATCTGATTGCAGAAAATCTTTCGTCAATTTTAGAAATAGAGTATGAAACGCTTGAAGAGCAGATGGAAAAGACCTCAAGCTATTACGTGATTGTAAAGAGAAAGGTTGAAAAACCCGAGGCGGATAAAATCAGAAAGTTCATTTCAGATAACAGCGATTACAAGCTTTCAAACTATATCGGACTTGACGTGTCAACAAAACGCTATTATCCCAACGATAATCTGGCATCTGTTGTACTCGGCTTTGTCGGCGATGATAATCAGGGCCTTGCCGGAATAGAAAGCTATTATGATTCTGAGCTGACCGGTGTCCCCGGTCGTGTTGTTGCGGCCAAAAATGCCCAAGGCGCCAATATGCCGTTCAGCTATGAAAAGATTATAAAGGCCGAAAACGGCAGCTCGCTCGTGCTGACTATTGATTCATACATTCAGTACGTTGCGGAAAAATATCTGAGCGCCGCGATTGAAGAAAATCTGGTTGCAAACCGCGGTGTATCAATCGTCATGAACGTAAAAACCGGCGCCATTCTTGCAATGGCGATAAAGGGTGACTTCAACCCCAACACACCGTTCACCCTGTCGGACAGTGATGCAGAGCTTTTAACGGGGCTTGAGGGGGAGGAACGTTCAAAGCTTCTAACCGAGCTTCGTAATAAGCAGTGGCGAAATAAGGCCGTTTCGGACTCATATGAGCCCGGCTCGGTATTCAAAATAATAACTGCTTCCGCCGCCTTGGAGGAAAACGTTACCAACCTTAATAACAAGTATAACTGCCCCGGTTATATCGTTGTTGCAGGCCAGCATTATAATTGCCATAAGCATTCGGGACACGGTGTTCAAAACTTGAATCAGGCAATTTCAAACTCGTGCAACCCTGTGTTTATAACCCTGGGCTCCTTGCTCGGCGGAAAATTATTTTCAAAATATTTTGAGGCCTTCGGCTTTACGCAGAAAACGGGAATAGACCTTCCGGGAGAAGTAAGCTCCATATATCACGCAGAATCTGCGATGGGCCCTGTTGAACTGGCGTCTTCCTCATTCGGTCAGACCTTTAGTACAACCCCGGTGCAGTTAATAACAGGTGTTGCGGCGGCCGTCAACGGCGGATATCTTGTAAAACCTTATTTGGTATCAAAGGTGCTTGACGCCGACGGAAACGTTAAAACAACTACAACAACCACGATAAAGCGCCAGGTAATATCCGAAGAAACAAGCAAAAAAATGCGCGAAATGCTCGAAAATGCCGTTATTTCAGGCGGCGCAAAGAATGCATACGTTGCAGGCTATAAAATCGGCGGAAAGACGGGTACGTCACAGAAAATTGCCCAGATGAACGCAACAGGACAGGATAATTTGTACGTATCCTCCTTCTGCGGAATTGCACCGATGGATAACCCTGAGATTGCGGTTTTGGTGCTGTTGGATGAGCCGAAGGGCGGCAGATATTACGGAAGTGTTGTTTCCGCGCCTGTGGGTGGACAAATTTTGTCTGAAGTATTGCCGTATCTCGGTTATGAGCCACAGTACAGTGAAGAAGAGCTTAAAAATCTTTTTGTAACGGTGCCTGACGTCGCTTCCGATACGGTCGAGTCGGCAAAACAACAGATAAAGAGCGCAGGCCTTTCATATAAGGTTGTTGGTGACGGCGAAACGGTTGAAAAGCAGGTGCCTGCCGCTAATAGCACGGTTGGTAAAAACGGCTTGGTTGTGCTTTATACTTCAGGTAGTGAAAAGGCAGAGACCAAGGTGCCCAACTTTGTCGGAATGACAATGGCGGCGGTTAACGACGCGGCAATTAATGCAGGAATAAACGTAGAATTTTCAGGAAACGCTCACGCTGGTGGTGCAGTAATTGCCTATACACAGAGCGTTGCCGCAGACAGCACGGTTGATTACGGAACCGTTGTTACAGTATTTTTCAGAGATAACAGCTCGGCAGACTATGCCACAAACTAAGAGGTGAAAAAATGCTACTAAAAGAACTTATGCCCAATGTGAAAACAGAATTTGAAAACGTTGATATAAAAGGTGTCACCAACGATTCTCGCAAGGTGAAATCGGGTTGGGCATTTGTTTGCATAAACGGGGCTTTGGCAGACGGCC